>JBEPWW010000049.1:0-11913 GCA_041642215.1 Salinimicrobium sp.
ACGCTCCCTTCTCCATTTATACACATGAGAATAACAAAAGAATCGAGATCAGCGTAATTTTTTGTGACTGATTCTTGAACGGGTAAGAAGTTAGTAGTAAAAAAGGGACATGTAGCGATATTGGAAGAACTATTTTTGGTCTTGTCATAGTTCAGACGAAAATCATTACGGTTTTGAAAATCGATGGCATCCAGGGCCAGGTCTGTATGCAGCTCGCGGCCTTTCCCTTCGGAATCTTTCCGGTTCCAATCATAGACCCTATAAGTAATATCTGATGATTGCTGTATCTCTGCCAATAACACGCCGGCACCTATGGCATGTATTTTTCCGGGGTTGATGAAAAAACAATCCCCCTGCTGTACCTTTTCAAAATGAAGAATATCGGGAATATTTCTTGCTTCCAGAGTCTCACGATATTCTTTTTTTGTGACCTCTTTATTGAACCCAATATTGATGACAGCATCCCGATCGGCCTGCATCACGTACCACATCTCGGTCTTTCCCATGGAACCATGAAGTTCCCTGGCCATTCCATCGTCGGGATGTACCTGAACTGAAAGGATTTCACGGGCATCAATAAATTTCACCAACAAAGGAAAATCCTTCCCGAAGCGATTAAAAACGCTTTTACCTACCAAAGACTCCCCAAAACTTTCCAGCAATGATTGTAGGCTTACTCCTTTTAAATCACCATTTTCCACTACAGAGATACTACCCTCTACACCTGAAACTTCCCAACTCTCTCCAATTGATCCATCCTGAGCATTTTTGCCGAGAAGATCTTTTAGTTTTGATCCACCCCAAATCTTTTCTTTTAAAATGGGCTTGAATTTTATAGGGTAATCGGGCATGGATATTGGCTTGCGGTTTGTTTCCAATTTTCAAAGATATTTGAATTACATTAATTCCCGGCTTTGGGATTAAAATTTCTGCATTCGAAATTTAGACGCGAGGCTCCAGTTTCTTCAAAAGATCCTCCAGTACTTTCTCCACACCTCGGTCATCGTTGCTGGAAGTGTTGTATTTAGCAGCTTCCTTAACCTCCTCATGCGCATTCTCCATGGCATAGCTGTATTCTGAGAGCTCAAACAGGTCGAGGTCGTTCATATAATCCCCAAAGGCCATGGTTTCCTGCCTCGAGATCCCATAGAATTCCTGAATCTTTTTAAGAGCATTTCCTTTAGTGGCTAACATATCAGTAAAATCTACCCATATTTTTCCGGATAGCTTCACCTGCAATTCATTCTGAAAATGCTTTAAGCTGGCATAGGTCCCGTTTTCGGCCCCGGAAAGATCACAAACCGTTAGCTTGAGAAAAGCTTCATCTTTTAATTTGGTCAAATCTTCGACCACCTCATATTTCTCGTAGTGTTTTAAAAACTCCTTCATGAAATCAGGATCGGTTTTTTCAATATAAGCCTTTTTCTTGCCGCTTAGGATCAGGTATTTTCCTCCAAGTGCTCTCACCTCTTTTATGACCCTGAGAACCATTGTCTTTCCCATAGGTATTATATCCTTCTGCTCTCCTTTATGCATGGTCAAAGCTCCGTTTTCTGCAATAAAGATCACCTCATTCTTCGCCCTCTCAAGCCGCTCAAGCAAACTGTAATACTGCCTGCCGCTTGCCACGGCAAAAAGTATCCCTTCTTTTTCCATGCGATGAAGTATATCATATAACCCGGGACTTATTTCTGCATTATTATTCAGCAAAGTTCCATCCATGTCTGAGACAACAAGCCTAATTTTTGTGAGATCCATATCAAAAGTTTTCCTGTTTATTCAAATGTACCTGAAGTTTATTTTTTCTCACTTAATTACCTGTTAATTTTAGCTGGACTCACCGGTAGGGATATTTTGAGTTGGAATTATTAGAGATAAAAACAGAAATTCTGTAAACCCAGAAAGGGAAGAAACCTTCTTAAACCAAAAAAATCACGTCAAATGACGTGATTTTAATTTCTGGTGATCGCGACAGGATTCGAACCTGTGACCGTCTGCTTAGAAGGCAGATGCTCTATCCAACTGAGCTACGCGACCATTTTAGCGGTGCAAATATAATGAGCTTTTCAAAAACCACAAGTAATTTTTTAAGTTTATTCCTGCTCTTTTCGTAATACATATCGGCTCAACCAATTAGCAGTAATTATTTTTGAATATATATTTTTCTTTTTAAGTATGGTTTTAAGTGGAACGTCACAACCTTATTTGGATAGGTTTGAGGAAAAATGATATCTAAAATTACTATTAAATTATTCCTAATATTCCCCTAAGAACGAGCTGCTTTTTCCATGAGAAAATAATAATCTCTTACATTTACATAAACCCCTACCTCGTCCTGTACAGGACATTTCAGGGAGATCGTAAAAGCCAAAAATTTTTCTTTTATGGAAGTCAGCACATCTAATGAACTGCAACCCTTAGGCGAAGTCTCCATTGCTAATATGATAGAAGAATTACAAAAGAAAGGCCAATTAGAGCGGCATCTTCCCGGGGGCGGTTACTTACATATGAGCGAGGAATTACCATATCTGGTAATTTACCGCATGAAGGAAGAACAGGAGGATGAGGACCGGGCAACGGTTCGCTTTGTTTTAAGCGAAGCTTCTTTCTTGATAATAGGCACGAAGGATTTTGAAGGCTACCAGCGTCTTATGTTCTGCCTGGCCGAAGCCATGGCCTCCAAATTCAAATCTTTTTTAATGCTGGAAATCTACTCCGGGGAGCAGGGCAGCAGTAAATTTGTTATTCGGGGACCTTCAGAAAAGTTGCCGTCTATTCTGGACATGTTCAGAAAGGAACTTGATGATCTTAACAGAAGTTATGAGGTTTTGAACCTCTCCCCTGCCGAAATTGAGGATACCGAAAACAGACAGGCCAAAGGTCAGCGCGCCCTGCTCGATATTCCACAGTTAAAAGATGCGGGCGCCTTGCTACTGGGTCTTGAAGTCCCTCCTGTTTACAGGAACCGTAAAGGGGAAGAATATCCGGTCTTCTTTCGGAGTTTTAAGGATGATCTCATAGTAGCACTGCACAAGACTATCTTTGAATTCATACGAATCCAGACTACCAGCGGTGTTTCCAGTTATCGCGCGCTGGGGCAGAAGAAACTTCAGGAAAAGGTACTGGAAATAGATAAACGATTAGAAGCCATCGAAAAGTCATATCAGTTCTTGTGGCTGGTTTCCCCTTCTAATATACGGCAGATCAAAGACACCTTTTTTGAATCTAAATTTGAAAAGGTCCTTAACTACCATTACAGACTCCTGCCTATTGACCCGGATGTTCTAAAAAGGGAATTATACAATCTTAAGATGGAAGATATTGATGATCCGGCTTTCTCTTTTATATTTCGTGAAAAGAGGGAAGAGCTTGATAAACAGATCACCATGTTGCATGACCGGGGCAGCTCAAATTTCTTCTACAATAGTTTAATGCTTTTCAGGGGAATAGAGGATTCCCTGCATCAGGAAGCCCTGCAGTTGCTGAAAGAAGTTCCCGAAGAAGAATATAAAGAAGCCGAAAGTGTGATGAAGGCCGAAGATTTCAAAATTCTTGCAGAAAAGGAATTTGAATTCTTTCGGGAACAGGATCCTGCTTTCACCAGCAAAGTACATGTACGGGATGATGTAAATATTTTAATGGTTTCCCGTGGAGAACTCTACATTCCAGGCGATTATAAGATGAATGCTACCGAAACCCAGGCTCTGATCCAGCATGAAGTTGGAACGCACATTCTCACCTATTACAATGGAATGCAACAACCCCTGAAACAGCTATCAATTGGTCTAACCGATTATGATACCTTACAGGAGGGCTTAGCGGTAATGTCTGAATATTTTGTAGGTGGACTTACAGGCAACAGGCTCAGGACACTTGCCGGACGGGTGGTAGCTGCTACCGCCAGGATGCACGGGAAAGACTTTAGGGGAATTTTCGATCTCTTACACAAAGAGCATGAATTCTCTGCACACCGGGCATTTAATATTACCTCCCGCATTATGCAGGGCGGAGGTTTTACGAAAGACATCATTTATCTAAAGGGACTGGTAGAACTCAAAAAGCATTTGGAAGAAGGTTGTGAACTTGAACCTCTTTTTATAGGCAAATTCGCTATGGAGCACATGCCAATTATTACTGAACTCCGCGAAAGAAAGGTCCTGAAGGAAATCAACCTTTATCCCCGATATTTAGGGACCGAAGAAACAAAAAATAAATTAAGTAAAATCCGGGAGGGAATTTCCCTTTCACAAATGATAAACGCATGAAAATATGTTTTGTAGTCAATAACATTGAAACCGAAAAATGTGGTACCACCATATACCTTACTTATGAAGCCTGGAAGCGCAAGCATGATGTATATGTTATGGGAGTAGGTGATTTTTCTTTTACCAACGATGAAAAGCTCAGTATTAATAGTACGTATGTGTCAAAAAACACGACAGCCGAAAGCCCCCAGGAATATCTTGACATCCTGAAGAGTGAGAAAGCAAAAAGTCAAAGAATCGTGGCTACAGATCTGGACGTGCTTTTCATAAGGAACAATCCTACAGAGGAAGGAAGCAGCAGACAATGGGCTGAACAGGCCGGGGTGGCTTTTGGAAGGATGATGCAACAGGAGGGTGTATTGGTGTTAAATGATGCTTATGCCCTCTCTAATGCTTTCATTGATAAATTATATTTTGAAGAACTTCCCAGTAGCATAAAACCCGCTTCTCTTGTGACCCGAAATAAACAGGAAATCCTGGATTTTTTTGAAAGTCATAAGAAAAAAATGATCCTTAAACCATTGGAAGGATCTGGTGGTCGGGATGTATATTTCATTGACAAGAACGAAAAGAACCTGAACCAGATCATCACAAATATTACCAACCAGGGCTATGTGATCGCCCAGGAGTATCTTCCAGCCGCCAAGGAGGGCGACGTAAGGGTCCTTCTCATGAATGGCCGGGTCATGGAAAAAGACGGCAAGTATGGCATTATAAGAAGGGTTACCGGAGAAGGAGAATTCCGGAGTAATTTTTCGCAGGGTGGCCAGGCAGATAAAAGTGTCCTCACAGATGAGATGAAAAGGATCATCGAGGTCACTGCCCCAAAACTCATTAAAGACGGACTTTTCTTTGTTGGACTGGATATTGTCAAAGATAAACTTATTGAGATCAATGTACTGAGCCCCGGGGGACTGGATCATTTTGGGGAAATTGGACTACCCGATTTTTCAGACGTGGTAATAGACGCTATTGAGAAAAAAATAGAATATAAGAAATTGTACCAGGGTCAGATTTCCAATCGAGAATTGGCCACAATGACCTGATCAATAAAGAAAAAGATATACATGGAAAAGATACCAAGAATTATTGGAACGTATTCATCGAACCAAAAAGGACCTTTGTTATTTGTCACCGCAGGGGTTCATGGTAATGAACCCAGCGGTGTAAAGGCTCTTAAAAAAGTATTTGAGGAACTGGAAAAAACAAAACCCGATATAGAAGGTATTATGGTCGGGGTATCGGGTAATCAGGAAGCCTTAAATCGAGGGCAGCGGTTCATTGAAGAAGATCTCAACCGTACCTGGACCGAGGAGAACATTAGCAAGGGAAAAAAGGATACCAATGAGCTCCGGGAAATGCATGAGATTATCCAGGTACTGGAACAGTATCCTGAAAAAGATTTTACAAAGCGGTATTTTCTCGACTGCCATACCACATCATCAGATAGCCTGCCCTATATTTCTGTGCAGGAAGTAGGAGAAAACGATCCCTGGGCGCATAAATTCCCCACTTACATTGTACGGGGCTTTAGTGATATTATCTATGGGGCCATTGATCATTACATGAGCCGAACCGGTCTCACAGGCTTTGTATTTGAAGCCGGGCAACATACCAGCACTGCCTCTGAAGAGAACCATGAGGGAATGATATGGCTGGCATTAAAAGAAGCCTGTCGTCTGGATCTGGAAAAGCTTCCCTGTTATCCCGACTGCGTGGAAAATTTTAGAAAAAAGAATGCGCCAGACCAAAAAACCTTCGAGATCATTCACAGGCATGGCCTGGAAGAGGAAGATGAATTCCAGATGGAGCCGGGATTTGAAAACTTCCAGAAGATCGAGAAAGGAGAGCTGCTGGCCGTCAAGAATGGAGAAGAGATCAGGAGCGAATGGGATGCTTATATCTTCATGCCATTATATCAATCCCAGGGCAATGATGGTTTTTTTGTCATAAAAGAAGTTTAAAACCTAGCATTAAAAACTTTTCTAACCACCAATTATCAGGGGTGACAGTTGAAAATATACTGTTACCTCTTTTTTTTTTGCATCTATTTTAATCATAAATTCCAACTACCCTCTGTATATTATCCCCCTAAAATCCTATATAGAGATTAGCTGTGATCGATATAGTAAGGAGAAGAGAAATCATCGGGACCTGGGAGCTCTATCTAGGAGTCGTAATAGAGAGAGTGGATTTACTGAAAAAAAATGCACCATCCCAAAAGATCTTTGAAATCATTTATCGTCATGAGATCGAGAAAGGAGATGATTTTAGGATGGAGCCGGGATTTAAGAATTTTGAAAAAATTCAAAAGGGTCAGTTACTCGCTACAAGTAATGTCCGCGAAATCAAAAGCGAATGGGATGCATACCTTTTTGTGCCTATACATCAATCACAGTGTAATGATGGATTCTTTATCATAGAAGAGCAATAAGTGATACGGCAAAAGAGGTGGAAGTTATCGTCTTACGATACCTACCACCTCGCCTGTAGCACAGTTAACTCTCAATAGTTCCCTGTCTCCCACCCCATATTTTCTGGCGGGCACTTCATAATCGGCCACTCCTTTATAAAAAGAAGTGATCATAATGATCCTGCTGCCATCCCTGGGGTCAATCAGCGGACTTTTACAGGAGTTTGTCTGAGAAGTGATTCCTTCGGGCGTTTCAAACATCATTGGTGCATCTACTGCCGGCCGTAAAACAACGGTCATAGACCGCTGGATATTACTGCTTCCGCAACCCATCAGGATGAAAAGAACGAGCACAGAACAAGATTTAAAATATTTGTTTTTCATATTGATTGATTTTGAATAACAGAAAATTAGCAAATATTTCAATTCAAAAAACAAATATTTTCCGGATAAATAGGGTTACTAATTGCCCTTTTTAAGAGGTCAGGAAATAGAAATTATAAACAGACCGACAAGAATAATACTAATCCCGATCATCCTGTTTCTAAAATTCTTCTTTTCATTCAGAAAGAAAAATGCATAGAGAATAATGAATACTGCACTGGCCCTTTTTATGGAGATCACATAGGGAACGAGAATAAACTGGATCGCAAACATTTGTGTTAGCACACTGGTGGACCTGAAGAAGCCCACAACGGCCAGTGGCCATTTCCTGTTTCTAATCTGGAGCCAGGGTTTTTTAGATTTCCAGAGTACAATGGGGATCAAATAAAAAAGGATGACAAAATCTTTTGTGAAAGACCAGAAAACAGGCGAAGTCTCCTCGACTCCAATTTTATCAAGGTTAGCCGTTATGCTCCAAATAAAGGCCACAAGTAACATGTACCTGGCACCCTGGTTCTTCACAAGAGAAATAAAGGGTGCAAATATCTTTTTTGGATCTTCACTGACGTTGGAAATATAGGTTCCAATAACAATTAGAACAATTCCAGCCAACCCTAAAGTATTTGGGAATTCCCCAATCATTACTGGAGAGGTAATCAACATAAACAAGGGGGTGAGCGTAATGAGCGGTAAGGTGACCGAAATTTCAGATCTTTTTATGGCTTTAAAGTAGAGCAGGATCACCCCTAACTGAAGCAGAGAACTGGCCAGAAGCGTCCACAAGAATCTTGGAGTCATTATCTCAAAACCGGTAAAAAAGACAATTGGGATTAATATAAGGCTCTGTACCAGGTGCATGGCAAATGCAGCCGTGTATTCATCAACATGATGAAGATTGTGCTTACTGGTAACATCTTTGAGTGCTTCAGATATTGCAGTTCCAAAAGCCAGTAAAAATCCTAACATTTCTTCACATTTTTAATCAGCAGGAAAAGCCATTGTTCCCATAATGGCATTGGCCTTTTGGCTGGTATACATCCTGCTAAACTGAATTACGACAGGGAAATTTGCCTTTATTAAGCATCCATAATTCCTATCTAATTTTATGGCTGCCGGGTCAATAAGTTCATTGAACCGTACTTTACGAAGCCGCCCCGGTTTCACCTTCACTTCATAGGTGCCAAAAGGCTGCTCGTTTTCGTAAAAAATAAAAAATTCTAGCACCACCTCCTCCTCTGATGTATTGAGAATGGAAATCTTATCATGGCTGATGAATTCCGGTTCGTTACCGTGGCTTAAAAAAGGGCTTCTCCCTCCAGAGAATGCCCAATCCAGTTTTCCATATGCTTTCATTGTTCCAGGTTTAGAAGTTCATTCATATAAGATGTGAGAAAGATTCCCTGAGGATCCATTTTTTTTCTGTAACGCTGGAATATTTCCCATTCGGGATATAACCGCTCCAGTTGCTGTGCTTTAAGTGTATGTTTCTTGCCCCAGTGGGGCTTACCTCCGTAATAACGAAAAATAGGTTCTATAGCCTTGAAATACTGCCAGAACGGCAACCCGGCGTTATGGTGCAGGGAAATAGTCACTGATTCCCTGTTATACATAGGGCTCATATAGGCGTTATCTGCTTTTATAGTCCTATAAAGCACTCTCCAGGCCACATCTTTCCTGAATTTTTTTCTGATCTCCTCCCGCACTTCCTTAAAACAATCAGGCCCCGATTCAGCAGGCAGGACATATTCCATCTCATCGAACTTAAGAGGTCTTGAGCGGGGCAATATCTTGTGGCTATTCCCTTTCTTTTCCATTTCAAGACTGCCGTATGGAATTTCAGGCATAGGATCGCCTTCTTCATTCATGACCCTTATTTTACAAAGATCGGTTCGTGGATACCAGTAAAAATCAAAATTGCGGTTGTTCTGCTTTAGTTCCTGAAGGTTTTCCAGGCATTTGTTCAAAGGAATACACCATTCTTTTCGGTGGAGGCGGTAAGCAGGCTGTAACTGTAAGCGCATTTTGAGGAAAATTCCGCAAGTGCCCAGTGCAACCTGAAGCACCTGGAACAGCTCCGGGTCTTCGTCCTTTGACGCCTCCAGGATCTCTCCTGTTCCCGTCACCATCCTTACCCCCACGAGCATAGAGGACAGGTTCTTAAGTTTTATTCCAGTACCGTGTGTTCCCGTACCAATGGCCCCCGCAACCGTCTGCACATCCACATCTCCCGTGTTATGCATCGCCAGGCCATACCTAAAGAGATCTTTTCCGGCCTCTTTAACGGTCATCCCTGCAGGAACACTGGCAGTATGATTTTCTAAATCAGGAGATTCCACGCCCTGGAAGTGCTTTAATGACAACAGATAATCATTGGTTTGCACAAGAGGGGAGGAAGAATGCCCCGCTCCGGCAACCCTGACCTTTTTACCTTCTGTGGCTGCTTTTTGTACCAAAGAAACGATCTCATCCTCAGATTCGGGGGTACAGATCTCTCCCGGCTGAAACACCATGCTCCCACTCCAGTTTTTCCATACTTTTTCCATACCTATTCAGAATAAGCTATAGTTGACAACAAAGCATTTTCAGCCTGCCGGGAATCCAATCGGGTATGTTGCACCACCACGGGAACACTGGATTCAATTACGCAGGCATAATCCGTGTCTTTTGGTATAGGCTCAGGATCTTTTAATTCATTAAACCTCACGTGTTTGGTTCGTTGAGCGTCAACGGTCACCTTATAGGGCCCCACAGGATCTTTATCTGTATAGAATATGGTGATCCCTATCTCTGCTTTTTGATTAGACGTATTTAAAATACAGGCGGTCTCATGACTGGTAAATTCCGGTTCGGGTCCCGTGCCGTATGAAGGAATATAACCTTCAGCAATTACCCATGCTTTTTTTCCGAATGTTTTCATCTTTTTCAGTTTTTTTATGATGGTTGATCCAGCTCGATTAGTAGGCCCTGGTTAGCTTCGAGCTCGAGTTTATTCTTCAGGTGCTTTTCTTCCATTTTGGGATGTGTAGATACCCGAACCTTACCCTGCCAGGAGAAATCGGGTGTAAATTGTTGTTTTTCCCCGCATAAATTCAGTACGACCAGGAATTTTTTATTCTTTTCTTCCCGCATATAGGAAAGCAGGTTGTTCTCTGTGAATACCGGGATGTGCCGGCCCACATGAAGCGCAGCTTCCTCCTGCCTGGTTTGAATCAATTTCCTGTACAACCCCAGCATACTCCCCGGTTCATTCCATTGGTTACCTGCATTTACCTGCCTAAAATCCTCCATAAGAGGCAGCCAGGGTTCTCCTGTAGTAAATCCGGCGTTCTTAGAATCATCCCACTGCATAGGGGTTCTTTCCGGATCGCGGCCCAGGCCTATTCCCGGCACATTCCTTTCCTGGGGATCCTGTACCTTTTCTGGTGGTATGGGTACGTCCTCCATTCCTATTTCGTCTCCGTAATAGACCGTGGGGGTCCCTCTAAGGGTCAGGAGCATCATGGCTGCCACTCTTGCCTGTTCCCTGCCAACCCTGGTAGCGATCCTCGATTTATCATGGTTACCAAGAACCCAGTTAGGCCAGCCATTTGGAGGGAGAGCACCCTCATATTCGTTTATGGCCGCCTCAATTTCCCCTGCTTTCCATGGTAATTGCAGTAACTGAAAGTTGAAAGGAAGATGAGCTCCGGAATCGTCTTTTCCATAGTACGCAACCAGTTGATGTATGGGAAGGTAAATTTCCCCTATGAGCAGCCTTTCATCATATTCATTGACCAGTTCCCGCATCATGGCAACAATGTCATGGACTTCGGGCTGATCTGTAGAATACGCCGGAATATGCCCATCGTAGGGGGACAATTTTTCATGATAATCTGGATTGGGAGGATTATTACGCAGATGCCTGTCTTTGATCATGTGCCACATCACATCGACCCGGAATCCATCCACTCCTTTCTCAAGCCAGAATTTCATTACCTCAAGCATCGCTTTCTGGACCTCAGGATTTCTCCAGTTTAGATCGGGTTGCTCCTTAAGAAATGCATGATAATAATACTGGCCCGTAGCCTCATCAAATTCCCAGCCACTGCCGCCAAAAACACTTAGCCAGTTATTGGGAGGACCTCCATTGGGACCGGGGTCTTCCCAGATATACCAATCCCGCTTCGGGTTATCTTTTGATTTTTTTGATTCCAGGAACCAGGGGTGCTGATCTGATGAATGATTGGGCACAAGGTCCAGAATTAGCTTCAGGTCCCTTTTATGGATTTCTTCCAGCAAATAGTCAAAGTCCTCCATTGTACCAAACATGGGATGAATGCCTGTATAATCACTTACATCATAGCCAAAATCTGCCATAGGGGAAGGATAAATCGGAGATATCCAGACCCCTCTTATTCCCAGATCTTTTATATAATCCAGTTTTTCAGTAATACCTTTTAGATCTCCTACCCCATCCCCATCACTGTCCTTAAAAGACCGGGGGTAGATTTGATAGATCACTTCCTTTTGCCACCATAGATAATTCTCTGCTATCATAAATATTTTTCTTTTTTGTGTAACCACCTGTAACCGTATGGAGATAATGTAATCTCTCCTGTTTTATGATCAAAAGCTTCATACCTCTTGTCCCCAAAGACATCCAATATATCCTCGGTATTCTTCAAATCCAGTTTAACTGTCACCTCTTCTCCCGAGAAATTATGAAGAGCGATTCCCAGCCCTTTTTTAGATTCCCGACAGTGGGCCAGTACTTTGGAATTACCTGTTTCCAGCACGGTATATTTTCCCCATCCAAACTCCGGGAATTCCTTTCTGAAATCGATGGCCTTGGAAACCCAGTTATGCAAAGAG
>JBEPWW010000050.1:0-11701 GCA_041642215.1 Salinimicrobium sp.
AGGAAAAGCTGTGCATAAAAATCTCATTTTGCGTGTTATGAAGTTATTGCTTAAATTTAGTCTGGATAAAGAAAGAGATCATGCTGCTGGAGAAAATCAATCTACAACAAAAGCTGGAGCAATTCAGGAACAAAGAAACCACTGAAAAAGCCCTCCTTGAAGAAGTTCGTTCCATCCTGAAAGCTGAGCAGGACCAGGAAGAAAAGATCCTGCAAAGGATCGAAAACGGCGACGGTAACCAAAGCAATAATTTTGAATTTGACTTGCTGGAATCCGGCAGGATCTATCATCTCTCCCATATAAAAGAGATCTGTTCCAATTATCGGCTGCGATTTTTGAACACCAGGTATTTTAAAGGGGAACTCCCCCATGAAGCTGTCATAGAAGTAAAAAAACTTGAAAAGGCGCATAATATTATACTACAGGGGTTCCATATCCTGGCACCTGCAGAATATTTCAGGTTAGAGGACGCAGATGATCCCATCTTATTCGCACCCCTTGGGAACGGTTATTTTTACCTTATTTATAAATGGGGCAGGGATCTCCATCCTTTAAGAAGGATCATGATGTGGCCCTTGAAAAATGTGGAGACCTTAGCTATTTTCAGTCTGTTGTTCAGCTTTTTGATGACTTTCGTGATAAGGGAGGTTTTCTTTGCCAGGTTCCGGTCTGATGCAGAGTTTATCATACTTTTTATGTACACCTTTAAATCGGTTGTGGGGCTTACTTTGTTTTATGGAATTAGTCTGGGAAAAAACTTTAGTTCTGCTATCTGGAACAGCAAATTCTACAATGCCTGACTGTGTTAATCTCGAACTAAAATATATCCCAGTTAAAAATCTATTCTTAACTTTAAGTGCAAAAAAAATACGATTTATGAGTACTGACGAGGAATATAAACATGTCTACACAGGATCTGAGGTTAATGTTCAATACCTGCAGGAACTACTTGAAAAAGCCGGTATCGCTACACGGGTGCGCAATGATTTCGATTCGGGTTTAAGAGCCGGGTTTGGAGGCGGCCTGCCCGGGCAGGTACTGCTCTTCGCCATAGCTTCCCACTACGATGAAGCTGAAAAAATAGTGCGCGCCACCTTTCCGGAAAATAAAGAATAAGCCTGCTGCTGCCTTGTTATGAAGAAAAAAGGACTTGCGAAAAGAAATATTCTGAACCTGATCCTTGGGATTGCTTTTTTTTCTTACGGTTCTTACCGCTTATATACTTTTTATGAAGGAGCCCCTTACAGCAATTTCCGGCTGATTGTGGCTATTGGGATCCTATTGATCGGGATCTTCGATATCTACAATTTTTTCAGAAAAAGAAAGGCATCAAAAAAAGAAGACCTGTAACTACAGGCCTTTTTCTTTTTAAAATACATTCTCTTTCGTTACTGCGCATACATCTCCTCACGCTGCTCCTTTATCTTTTTATCACTCATATATTCATCAAAGCTTAAGTACCTGTCTATGGCACCACCGGGCGTCAATTCGATCACCCTGTTCGCAACACTTTGTGCAAACGCATGGTCATGAGTAGTAAACAACACAGTCCCTTTGAAATTCTTCAGGGAGTTATTAAAGGCAGTAATAGATTCCAGGTCAAGGTGGTTAGTAGGCTCATCGAGCATAAGGACATTGGCCCTCATCATCATCATACGGCTTAACATACATCGCACCTTCTCCCCTCCAGATAAGACCCTGGATGTTTTCAAGGCTTCTTCTCCGCTAAAGATCATTTTCCCCAGGAATCCACGAATATACACCTCTTCCCTTTCCTCTTCTGTCTTCGCCCATTGGCGCAACCAGTCTACAAGGGTCAGGTCATTATCAAAATATTCTGAGTTATCCAGAGGAAGGTAAGATTGATTTGTCGTGACTCCCCAGCTATATTTACCTGACAGGGCTTTTTGTTTTCCATTGATGATCTCGTAAAATGCAGTGGTAGCCCTGGAATCCCTGGAATACATCACAACTTTATCCCCTTTTGCGAGGTTGATGTTCACGTTTTTGAAAAGCACTTCCCCTTCTATAGAAGCCGAAAGGCCTTCAACATTAAGGATCTGGTCTCCGGCTTCACGCTCCCGTTCAAAGATTATGGCAGGGTACCTTCTACTGGAAGGTTTGATATCTTCAATGTTCAGCTTATCGATCATCTTCTTTCTGGACGTGGCCTGCTTGGATTTAGCCACATTCGCACTAAAACGCTGAATGAATTCCTGGAGTTCTTTTTTCTTTTCCTCCGCCTTCTTGTTCTGCTGTGAACGCTGTCTTGCCGCTAATTGTGAAGATTCATACCAAAACGTATAATTTCCGCTGTAATGGTTGATCTTTCCGAAATCGATATCCGAGATATGGGTACAAACCGAATCCAGAAAGTGACGGTCGTGGGATACCACGATCACTGTATTTTCGTAATTGGCCAGGAAATTTTCCAGCCAGCCTATGGTCTCATAATCCAAGTCGTTGGTAGGCTCATCCATGATAAGCACATCGGGATTTCCAAAGAGAGCCTGGGCCAGCAAGACCCGAACTTTTAATTTGTTATCCAGATCCCCCATGGGGGTGTAATGATGTTCTTCTTTGATCCCCAGACTCGAAAGCAGCGCTGCCGCCTCACTATCTGCATTCCAGCCATTCATCTCCTCGAACTCTACCTGCAGGATACCTACCCGCTCCCCGTCGGCATCACTAAAATCTTCTTTAGCGTAAATCTCATCCATCTCTTTTTTGATATCATACAAGGGTTTATTTCCCATTATAACCGTTTCCAGAACGGGATAGTCATCATAAAGATTATGGTTCTGTTCAAGCACAGACATCCTTTTGCCGGGTTCTAAATGTACATGTCCCGAAGTGGGATCAGATTTCCCGCTTAAGATCTTTAAAAATGTAGATTTCCCTGCCCCGTTGGCTCCAATAACACCATAGCAGTTGCCTTGTGTAAAAGTAGTATTGACCTCATCAAATAATACCCTTTTCCCAAACTGGACTGAAAGATTTGAAACTGATAACATATATATATTTCTAAATTTGTGCAAAAGTAGCCATTTAACCTCATTCGCTAAAAGATTAACTTTTCTTATTCTTGATTTAACGTGGAGTTAACACTTCTGGGGACACGCACAGCCTACTTTTGCTTGTCCTAATAATAATTTTTTGGCCCTCCATTTCATTGGTACATATTCATCAAAATAAGTTCATTTTTTCATTTTTGGCCGGATTAATCCTGCTCGCTGGTCTGTTGTTTTTAAAATCCTGTAAAGGCACGTCTAAAGAAGTAGTCACACATGCCCATATAAGTGGGGAAATCGTGAATCCACGTAGCAATTACCTGGTCATCCTCAAGGAAAACCAACCTCTGGACACTGTTTATCTGGATAGCAAAAATCGTTTCTCCCACCGCATTGATAATGTGAAATCCGGACTCTATCTATTCCAACACCCACCCGAAACACAAGGCATGTACCTGCAGCCCGGGGACAGCCTCTTATTTCGGGTTAACACCATGGAATTTGATGAATCCCTGCATTTTAGCGGCTCAGGCGGGGATAGAAATAATTTCCTGGCAGAAATGTACCTCCTGGATGAAAATAACGCTGATCTACTTTTATCTTACTATAAGATAGAACCAGCCGATTTTGACAAAAAAACCGATTCTATAAAGAATTCAAGGCTGAAGTTCCTGGAGGCCAGAAATAAAAAGTTCAATTTTCCTCCAGATTTCAGGATCCTGGCAGAACAGACGATCAACTATGAGATCTATGATCTTAAAGAGCGATACACCTATCTCGTCAACAAATATTACCGTCAGTTCTCAGGAATGTTTCCGGAAGATTTTTATGAGTACAGGAAGTCGGTTGACTTCAATGAAACTTGCCTGCAGTCAAGCCCGGGATATAAACGCTTCATTGAAAATTACCTGATCAACATGTCCCTGCTCGATTGTGCAAAATCGAACAATGATTACCGGGATTGCTCCAGCCTTACAGATCATGGGAACATCAAAATCAGGATAAATAAGATAGATGAACTGACTGACATCCCTTCTTTGCGACAGCACTTTTTTTCAAAGTTGGGCGCCCTGGGAATTATAATGGCCACTGAGCGGGAGGAAATCCTTGAGATTCTAAAAATATTAAAAGAGAAAGGCCTTAGCGAGCAACGCTATGAAGATTTCAGACATTTGGGCACTATTCAGCTGTCGTATTTGCCAGGGGCCAACGTGAGGGAGGTTCAACTGGTGAATTCAGAGGGAAGAAATTTTCCGTTTGGCAATATTCTTAACAGTCCCTCCATTATTTTTGTCTGGTCAAAAAATAACGAAGGACACATCCGGGACCATCAACTAGTGAATAATCTTCAGGATAAATATCCTGAAATTAATTTTATCGGGATCAACGTAGATGTGGGAGAAACAGCCGGCTGGCAAAGGACCCTTCAGAATTACAACTATGATACAAACCGGGAATTCCAATTGTACCAGACTCCGGTTAAAAAGAAATTCTTCCAGTACTACCTCAACAAGTTATTATTCTTAGATGCTTCCGGAGAGGTCATAATCGGTGATGCCTACCTCCATTCCCCAGATCTGGAAAACAGGATTCTGGAATTCCTTAACCAATAAAAAAGAGGCTACCCTTAAAGCTATTTAAAATTTAAGCTTTTTAGATAGCCTCTTGAAGTTATGCTTTGACTTTTTTCTAATTCCCCTTCTTATGATCTGCAAGGAACTTTTCCAAACCTATATCGGTCAACGGGTGGTTAAGAAGTCCTGTTATAGAAGAGAGCGGACCTGTCATTACATCTGCTCCTATCTTTGCGCAGTCAATGACATGCATGGTATGACGAACGGAGGCCGCGAGAATCTCAGTTTCAAATCCGTAATTGTCATAGATTAGTCTAATTTCGTTGATCAGGTTAAGACCATCTGTTGAGATATCATCCAACCGCCCTATAAAAGGAGATACATAAGTGGCCCCTGCCTTCGCTGCCAAAAGAGCCTGACCTGCCGAGAATACCAGGGTGCAATTGGTCTTGATACCTTTATCACTAAAATATTTGATCGCTTTGATCCCTTCTTTGATCATAGGCACCTTTACAATGATCTGCTCGTGAAGTGCTGCCAGCTCCTCTCCTTCCTTCACGATCTCATCAAATGTGGTCGCGATCACTTCGGCACTAACATCCCCATCCACGATCTCACAGATCTTTTTATAGTGGTTGATGATATTCTCTTTCCCGGTAATACCTTCTTTCGCCATTAAGGATGGGTTGGTGGTTACCCCATCAAGGACCCCCAGTTCCTGAGCTTCCCTTATCTGATCAAGATTGGCGGTATCAATAAAAAATTTCATAGTGTGTTGATTTATGGATTATATAAGAATCCCGGATTTTTGCTCCGGTGACTGCAAAACTACAATTTATAATGCTTCAGAAGGAGTCTCTCATACATTTTATCCGGCAATACCCGCTTGAGAACCACAGAGAATTTCTGCAACCTGTCCCCTACCTTGTAATGGATATCGGGATCCTTTTCCATGATCACCTTATGGATCGCCCGCGCCATTATTCCAGGATCCTGCCCCTCATCCACATGCTGGTTCATCAATTTAAGCGTATTCCCATACGGTTTCTCATAAGGGGAATTTTCCCGTACCGGCACATGATACCTCCCCGCAGCAATATTGGTAGCAAAATCCCCGGGAGCGATATTGGTCATTTTAATATTAAAATCCTTAAGCTCCATTCTAAATGCCTCTGTAGTGATCTCAAGAGCGCCTTTTGAAGCAGAATAGATGCCGCGATAAGGAAGCCCCATATATCCGGCAATAGAAGTAATATTGATGATAAGGCCGCTGTTATTTCGCCGCATGGCAGGCAATACCGCCTTTATCACAGCAATAGGCCCAAAGTAATTGGTGTCAAAAGCCTTTTTAATTTCCTCATCAGGGGTTTCTTCAATAGGCCCGGTAATCCCCACTCCGGCATTGTTGATAAGGATATCGATCTTACCCGTCTCAGCGAGTAGCTGCTCAACGGCAGACTTTATGGTTTCCGGCCTGGTTACATCCAGTTGAAGCAAAGCAAAAGAGGTCGGGCTTTTTTGTGGGTTCCTGCTGGTACCGTATACTGTAAAACCATTGGTTTGAAGATGTTCTGCGATTGCTTTTCCTATTCCGGAAGATGCCCCGGTGATCAAAACAACTTTTGAATATTTGCTATTTCCCATATACTGCAAAGATGCAATAAAATTTCACTGGTGGAAACAAAAAATGGCAAGCGACCCACATCACACCGCTACGACCGCCTACCCTTGCTGCCTTCCGGCCCTGGGGGAATTCAGCAGGAGCTGGTTGTGTGGGACTTGCCGCTGCAAATATACAACCTTTCCTTCCTTTTGCAAGTATTTTTTAAAACGAATTAATTAATTTAACTTGCTTAAAAATTGAGGAAGAAAATGAGAATAAATAATTCCCTGTTAGTCACATTATTAGGGAGCTTTATTATTTCCTGCGGAAATGATGCAGAAGAGACTACTTCTGATTATTCCCTGGATATTTCCGGTGAAAAGACAGAATTCCAGCTGGGAGACACTATATACGCCGAAGTAAACGGCCAATCTGGCACTGCCATTGACTCAATCGTGTACTTTTTACATGATACCCGGCTTCAAAGAACAGTGCCCGGGGAAGCCCTGCGGCACACTTTTGGATCTGAAAAGCTTGGAAAATGGGATCTCACGGCCAGGATCTATTCCGGCAGCCAGAAAGAAGATCTTAAAAAAAATATAACCCTCTACAACGATAAACCTCCTATTTCTTATACCTATAAGATCATTACCTCTTATCCACATGCCACAGATGCATACACCCAGGGGCTGGAATTCCACAATGGGATTCTCTATGAAAGTACAGGTCAATACGGAGGCTCTTCTTTACGAAAAGTGGATTATAAGACCGGGGAGGTCCTTCAAAAGATCAAAATCGACAAAGCTTATTTTGCAGAAGGGATAACGATCCTTGATAATAAGATCTACCAGCTTACCTGGAAAGAAGGCCTGGGTTTTATATATGATATTGACAGCTTCGAAAAAACCGGGGAGTTCTCCTATAACCAAAGCGAAGAAGGCTGGGGTCTGGCCAATGACGGCGAAAAACTCTATAAAAGCGATGGGACTGAAAAGATCTGGATACTGAACAAAAAAAATCTTTCCGAAGAATCCTATATACAAACCCTCACCCACAGGACCATCTCTTCCCAGTTAAATGAGCTGGAATGGGTGAAAGGAAAGATCTATGCCAACACCTATCAAAAAGACGGCGTAGCCATCATCAACCCCCAGAACGGTGCGATCGAGGGAATTATTAATTTCCAGGGGCTCCGGAATAATCTTGGCAATATCAATGATCTGGATCCCATTAATGATGTTTTGAACGGGATCGCATATGAACCTGAATCCGGAAAATTATTTGTCACAGGGAAGAGATGGGATAAATTGTTTGAGGTGGAAATAATCGAGAAATAAAATGGTAATTCCCGCAGAAACATACAGCCATGAACGAACAGTAGTCCGCGAGGACCTGGATGAACTGGACCATGTCAATAATGTTAGGTATGTACAATGGATCCAGGATATAGCCAAGGACCACTGGGATGTTCGCGCGACCCATCAACTGAAGAAGGATTTCTTTTGGGTTGTGGTTCGTCATGAGATCGATTATAAAAAGCAGGCATTCCTGGGTGATAAGATACTGATCGAAACCTATGTAGGAGAAACCACCTTTGTCACCTCTGAGCGTTTCGTCAATGTCAAAAACGCCGAAACAGGGGAAGTCCTTGTAGCCGCAAAATCCATCTGGTGCTTGCTGGATACCGGTTCTAAAAGGCCCACAAAAATTACTGAAGACCTACGTACCGTTTTTCATAAACAATGAAAAAGATCGCATTTTTCGGACTCCTGATCCTGGTGCAATTCTGGAGCTCCTGCCGAAGCGATTTTGAAACTGTACCCAGCACCGGAAACCTGGAATTTTCCAGGGATACCGTCTTTCTTGACACAATTTTCACCAACATTGGTTCGGCCACGTATACCCTCAAGGTCTACAATCGCACCAATCGGGATATCGCCATACCTCGCATTGCCCTGGACCGGGGGGAGGAATCGGGTTATCGCCTCAACGTGGATGGCCTCCCCGGCAAATCATTCCATGATATCGAGATCCTTTCCAGAGACAGCATTTTTATTTTTATTGAAACCACTCTGGGTACCGAAGAGATCCCCGAGGCTAAAAACCGCTTCCTGTACACCGATAAAATAGTCTTTGGTGAGCGAACGAACCTTCAGGAAGTTCCCCTGGTGACCCTGGTGCAGGATGCTGTTTTCTTATATCCGAAAAAAAATGCGGACGGCTCCACAGAGACCCTTTATTTCGGAACAGATGAAGCAGGTGAGGAGATCTTTCTCAAAGGTTTTTTCCTGGAGGAAGAGCAGTTGATCTTCACCAGTGAAAAACCTTATGTTATCTATAACTATGCAGCCGTACCCAAAGGAAAAACCTTAACCATAGAAGCCGGGGCCAGAATTCACTTTCACACTAACAGCGGTCTCATAGTTCCACGAAATGCTTCCCTACAGGCAAACGGGGAGTTTAGCCGGGACAGAAATCTTCTTGAGAAGGAGATCATCTTCCAGGGAGACCGGCTGCAGTCAGGATTTTCAGCTATTCCTGGGCAGTGGGGAACTATCTGGCTTACCGAGGGCAGCCACAGCAACTCCTTTTCCTATACAACCATTAAAAATGCTAGCATAGGTCTCTGGGTTGACGGGATACCTGAAGCAGGAAACACCCCTCCCCTTTTGCTTTCCAATGTACAAATCTACAACTCCGCCGTTAATGGTCTGCTGGCCCGAAGAGGCCATATTGATGCCAGAAACCTGGTGATCAATAACAGCGGACAGGCTTCACTGCACCTGGCACTGGGCGGAAGTTACCGGTTCCTGCACGCGAGCATAGGCAACTATTGGGGCCAGGGGTACCGGAATTATCCGGCTGTCTACATTGAAAATGAGTGGGAATCCCCCAGCAGGATTCTTACTGCCGACCTGCAGGAGGCAACATTTTCCAATTCCATCATTTACGGGAATCAAAACCTGGAAATCCTTTTCAACAGGAACGAAGCCGCCGAATTTAATTTCAGGCTCGAAAACACCCTGTTCAAATTCCGGGATCATGAAAACCGGTTTATCGGGAACCGGCTGTATGACTTTACAAATGAGGTGTTTTACAACAACATACTCCTTAATGAAGATCCGTTGTTTGAAGACCCTAAAAAAAATAACCTTCAGCTAACAGAAGGTTCCGCGGCAATAGACGAGGGAAGCCTGCCAACCGCTACCGAAGTTCCTTTTGACCTCCTTAATGTAGATCGTACCGCTTCACCAGATCTCGGCGCCTTTGAGTGGCTGCCCCCAGCCAGGGAGGAATAAAAACAAAAGACCCGCCGGTAGAAGGCGGGCCTTTTTTTTAATGAAATAAACCGTCTACATCTGGAAGAGCGGTTTATCCTGCATCAATTCTATAACTTCCTGTTTCACTTTTTCCAACACCTTTTCATCCTCAAAATTAGTGATCACCCTATCAACAAGATCGACCACAGTGGCCATATCCTTTTCCTGTAATCCACGGGTGGTTACCGCAGGCGTTCCTACACGAATTCCCGAAGTAACGAACGGCGACTTATCATCAAAAGGAACCATGTTCTTATTAACTGTAATATCTGCTTTCACTAAAGCCTCCTCAGCTTCTTTCCCGGAGATATTCTTGTTGCGCAGGTCAATCAACATCATGTGGTTATCTGTCCCTCCTGAAATCACTTTATATCCTTTGTCCATAAAGGCTGCTGCCATGGCTTTGGCGTTCTTCTTTACCTGTACCATATAATGCAGAAATTCATCTGTAAGAGCTTCCCCGAAAGAAACTGCTTTTGCCGCTATGATATGCTCCAGCGGCCCTCCCTGGTTACCGGGAAAAACAGCGCTGTTAAGCAAGGTAGACATCTTTTTGAGGTTTCCGTTTTTGAGTTTTTGCCCGAATGGGTTATCAAAATCCTTCCCCATCATAATAATCCCTCCTCTGGGCCCACGCAGCGTCTTATGGGTGGTGGAGCTTACCACATGACAATGCGGCAATGGATCACTCAATAAACCTTTGGCGATTAATCCTGCAGGGTGCGCAATATCAGCAAAAAGTATCGCCCCCACACTGTCGGCTATTTCCCTGAACCTTTTATAATCTATCTCTCTTGAATAGGCAGATGCCCCTGCTATGATCATTTTAGGTTTCTCCTTTTCGGCGATTTCAGCTACCGCGTCCATATCGATATACCCGGTTTCTTCATCTACCCCGTAGAACACAGGCTCATATAATTTGCCCGAAAAATTAACAGGAGAACCGTGTGTAAGGTGCCCCCCATGAGAAAGATCGAAGCCCAGGAATTTATCACCGGGGTTCATACAGGCCTGGAACACCGCCGTATTTGCCTGTGACCCCGAATGTGGCTGCACATTGGCATATTCTGCATTAAATAGTTGCTTAAGACGCTCAATAGCCACTGTTTCAACCTCATCCACAACTTCACACCCCCCATAATAACGTTTTCCGGGGTATCCCTCTGCATATTTATTGGTAAGCACAGAGCCGGCTGCTTCCAGCACCTGTTCGCTTACAAAATTTTCACTTGCAATAAGTTCCAATCCATTGAGTTGCCGCTGCCTTTCGTCATCAATTAAATCAAAAATTTCGTTATCTCGTTGCATATGCTTTTATTTCGTTAAATATTCCTCAAAAGTAGCAAATACATTCGGTTCTTTAATGGAAAATAATATATTTGATTCGAATTGATTTTAACAAAATACCAACATATTTACTATGCCAATTACAGCCAATAATCCTAATAGAAAGAGCTGGTTGGAAGTTCCTGAAAATTCTGATTTTCCTATTCAGAATATTCCTTTCGGGGTCTTTCTAACCAGAGATGACGTCATCACCATCGGGTCCCGAATAGGAGATACCGCAATTGATTTGGGAGCACTTCATCAGTTAGGATATTTCGAGGGAATTCCATTAACAGATGATATTTTTTTACAGGACACCCTGAACGATTTTATCTCTGACGGCAAAAAAACCTGGCGGCTTGTGAGAAACAGAATCGCCGAAATATTTGACGCGAAAAATGAAACACTCCGGGACAATGAAGACCACAGACAGGTTGTCCTCTTCACCCTTGATGAAATAGAAATGCAGATGCCTGTACAGGTTGGGGATTACACCGACTTTTACTCCAGTAAAGAACACGCCACCAATGTAGGAACCATGTTCCGGGACCCAGACAATGCTTTGCTCCCAAACTGGTTGCACATCCCCGTGGGATACCATGGAAGAAGTTCCTCGATCATCCCGAGTGGAATTCCCGTTCACCGGCCAAAAGGTCAAACCAAACCTCCCGGTGCAGACGAACCGGTTTTTGGCCCCTCTAAAAGAGTGGATTTTGAGCTGGAGATGGCGTTTATTACTACCGATGCCAATCATCTTGGGGAACCTATCCCTATTAATGAAGCTGAAGACTATATCTTTGGCCTGGTCTTATTCAATGACTGGAGCGCACGGGATATTCAAACCTGGGAATACGTCCCGCTGGGGCC
>JBEPWW010000051.1:0-10914 GCA_041642215.1 Salinimicrobium sp.
AGGGCCAGAAAGTGCACGCCCAGGTGGCCGTACAGAATGGCAGAACGATGTTTTTTCTCCCTTTTCTTTTCTACCCAACGATCGGGCTGCAGCAGGAAATCCCCAATTATATGGGCAAGTAGTAATTTTAAGATGAAAGGGATCATAATTTTATAAGCTGTTTTTGATAAAAAGTATTCATTCGCATCACCTCCTCGAAGCCGCCCCGGTTAAGGGCTTCACTGATGCTGCTTTGGGACCTTCCAAGCAGGTCTGCGATTTCCTGTTGATTTTTATCCGGGTGCTCCAGGCTCGTCTTAATTACGCCGGCGACCGTTGGACTCCATGAATTCATGCTGAACAAAGCCAGGGAAAAAAGCAGGTTCATGGTTTCATCCACTTCAGGATTGGACGTGCTGATGGCCAGGTTCTGCTTTTTAAGAGTCTCAAAACATTCGCCCGAACGTACATAAGCAGTTCCATTGGATTCGGTGATCTTTGCCGCGGAATGGTTTTCCTCCCCAATCCCGATCCCGATCCTTACATCCAGGTTCTTTACCTGCCTGATGCCGGCCTTGATGTGGATGGCTGCCTGTAAGACTTGAAGCGGTGGTAAGACCAGCTGGAAACTATCTCCTCTGTAGATCTCCCACTGCCCCGGCGATTTGCCATACCTGGCCAGGACCTGCTTGAGCAGCGGTAGCCAGACCCGGGCATCCTCCTCCCGGGAATTTTCAATGTCTGCTGTCATAACTGCCACCATACTTAAAAGATATTGATATCGGCTTTTTAACCGATTTTAGTAAATATCGGAAAAAAACCCGATAATGACAAATATCGGAAATTTTTGGTAGATATTCTCAATTTCCTGCTCTCTTAGCTTTTTACACCCTGAGTTAAAAACTTCAGTCTCTGGTAGCGGTTTATTCTCTGTTGAAATCAAGATCCTGAAAATCATAACTAAAATCAGTGAAAGGAGATACCGGATCCATTCTGAAGCCATCGGCTTTTCCCTCGCGGTCCAGGGAAAAGATTGCGAAGGCATCCCCGTGCAGGCTGCGGTCATCCCATTTTACCACAAAAGTGTTGCCTTTGTAGTAGCTCATTTCCCCATGCAGGTCTGGCGCATTCACTGCTTCAAAACGCAGTTTTCCATCCTGTATGAAGATCGCCACCTTCCCGAACCATGGATCCCGGTAATCCCCGGTATAGGTGGCAAGCTCTGCCTTACCTCGCCGATTGTTCTTCTGGACCTCCGCTAACCTGTTCCAGACAGTAGTCACTACAGAGTCGGCACGTTCTTGATCCCGCAGCATGATCTCGTTATATTGTTTGATCCTGTCCTTGTCTTGCATTTGGAAATAGGAATCTTTAATGCTGTTAGTGACAGCCCTGAAGGCGGGCCAGGCCTGCTGGTTGGTAAGGACAATGATCCCCAGGTCCAGTTCGGGGATCATCGTGGTCTGGCTGAGAATACCCAGGAGACCGCCGGTGTGGGTGACTTCCTTGTAGCCGTTAACGTCACTGAGGAACCATCCCAGGCCGTAGGCCTTAAACTTTGTGTTATAATCCCCGGTCCCGGTCCTTATGAGGGTCTGCGGGGTCCACATCTCCCGGTGCTGTTCTTTGCTGAAGATGCTGTCCTGCAGATTCTCCCCGTATTTGCCCTGGTTGAGCTGGGCCTGCACCCATTTACTCATATCCCGAACTGAAGAATATACCCCGGCAGCGGCATTGGCCTCCTCCGTAAAACTGAGCCCTACGGTTACCAGGTTTCCGTTGACAGGAGCGTGCCCATCGATCACGTTGGAGCGGTCTTCCAGCCGGCGAAAGGACATCACACTGCGGTCCATCCCCAGCGGTTCAAAGATATGCTGCTCTACAAAACTCTCATATTCGGTGCCCGAAACCCGTTCCACCACCTCCCCTGCGATTATGTATAGCAGGTTGTCATAATCGTACTGTGACCTGAAAGAGGAGACCGGCTTCAAATAGCGCAGGTTATGGATCAACTGCTCCTTGCCGGTGGTATTGCGTGAGGGCCACACCATGAGGTCCCCGGCTCCCAGACCCAACCCGCTACGGTGGGTAAGCAGGTCGCGCACGGTGAATTCGGCAGTGACGTATGGATCGTATAATCTAAATTCAGGAATGATCTCGATTACTTTCGTGTCCCACTCCAGCCGCTTTTGATCAACGAGAATGGCCAGGGCAGCAGTGGTCATAGCCTTGGTGTTGGAAGCAATTCCAAAAAGCGTGTTTTCATCTACCTTTCCACCATGATCGATGGAGGGAACTCCGTAGCCTTCCATATGTATGATCTTTCCATCCTTCAGGACGGCTACGGCCATACCCGGTACGTCAAAGGTTTGCATGGTCTTCTGGACCAGGCTGTCGATCTGTGTGCTGTTCAGGCCCTGCGCCTGAATTCCGGAAATGAAAAAGACAAGTACCGCGAGCAGTAACGGTATTCGGGGGGAATATGTTTTCATATTTGTTTGTTTGAATGTTAAATATAAACAAAATCCGGGATAGGCTGCAGCTCTGTTGGAGAGGGGAAGATCCCTTTGGTATCCCTGAGCTTTAGGAAGCTGATTTGTAAAAAAGCTTGTCTAAAGCATGAACAGGTATGAAAAATGTCAAAATCAGGTTAATTTTTGGTTAGGAATAACAGATATAAGTATCTTATAATGAATTGAATAAAAGTGGTGTTTTACAACGGTATAAAAAAAGTATTTCAGGAGAATGACAGAAATAAGAACAGAGCCGGAAGGCAGGAAAAAGAACAGGAACAACAACTGGTGGGTATGGGCCGTAGTGGCCATACTTGCGCTGCTGGTGGCATGGATCGCGCTGTCTGAGCGCAGTGATGTGGGAGAAGTGGAACCGGAAGCGACAACTGCCGTTTCCCTGGAGCAGATCATTATAAACAGGACAACCGCTTTTGTCTAACCCCTTACCTAAATTTGAAAATATCGAGATATGGCTGAAAGATCAAATCACCTGGAGGAATTGTCCCATAAACGTTATTATGAAGTCGCCAAAGACCAGCCGGACATCCGGCATTGGAATATTGCCGATGATGCCGGAAAAAAAATTGGGGATGTAAAAGACCTGCTGTTTGACCGGGAGGCTTTGAAAGTCCGTTATCTTATCACCAATTTAAAGGATGGATTTTTCGAGGAGAACCGGCAGATCCTTATCCCAATTGGCAGGGCTCGTATAAGCCGGGAAAATGAAAGGGTGTACCTGCCCACGGTAACCCATCAACAACTGGGTCGCCTTCCCGATTATAAAGGGCCGGGGGAGCTTACCGGAAGGGATGAACAAGCCATTCGTGACGCCTTTGCAGATACCAAAACCGCTGAAAAGACGGAGAAATTTAACCGGGAAAATTTTTATGAGCATCCCGATTTTGATGAAAAGCGTTTTCATAATGAAGGCAGTGAATAATTAGGTCCTGCGCGCATCCACGATGAAATATTAGGATGTACCAATGTTCCATTGGGATCTCTGAAAGGGATTGTTTTGTGCTGTAAATCTTCCCACAAGTTCCAAAAGAGTTAAAATCCATCGTCAGTTTTTATAAGCTTTCATATTTTTTATCTTCGCGAATATCACCTGATTCTAGCACTATAAGTTGTAATCCAGGTGATTCTATGTTTTTGTAATCCCTAAAAACTTTGGATGCGCTTAAAAAAAGAATGCGAAACTGTTCAGGAAACCGAATTGAGACTGGTGGGATTGTCCCGAAGCGGAAATCACGCCATCATTAACTGGATCATCAGGCAAATTGACGGCAGCTACTGTTTTCTGAACTGTACCGAACCCAAGCACAATCCCTATCTCAGTACCCGACCTTTAAATAGCGATGGCAAAACTTACCGGACCAACCTACCGGACTTTGACCTTGAAAAAGAGCAGCAGGGGGCCTTTAGTCAAAAAGATTGCCTGCTCTACAATCATGAAGATTGTTTTCTGGGGCCGTTCAATTCTTCGGTTCAGAAGGAAGAACGAGAACAGTGGACGGGTTTTTCAGGAGAAAAAAAAGATATCCTCATCCTGCGAGACCCTTTTAACCTGTTCGCAAGCCGCATCAAAGCGGGACTTATTCTGGGGCATCACACTGAACATGGTACGAAACCCATCTCGCCTCTCACCCTGAAAAGACTCTATAAACAACATGCCCGAGAATATCTCGGGAAGAAAAAATACCTGAAGAATACTGTACGGGTCAATTTTAATTTCTGGACTACAGATGAGGCCTACCGCCGAAAGCTGGCAGCAGAACTTGACCTTGATTTTTCCGATACCGGGTTTCAGGAAGTCAGTGAAACAGCGGGCGGGAGTTCCTTTGACGGGACACGCTTATCGGGGAAGGCCGTTAAGATGGACCTGGGTAACAGATGGAAAAAATATGCCGACCGGGATGAATTCTGGGCGCTCTTTGATGAGGAGATCCTGGAGCTCACCACTGAAATCTTTGGAAATATCCCTCCTGTGAAATATGCGCGGGAGCATAACAAGATAGCAGAAGCTCAGGAGGCGGTTCCTGTGGCGTAATATTGATCCCGGTACCGACAAGCGCCCGCACCGGGTGTGATTTTATTCTTCCTCTCTATGATCTGGCGGCCACATCTTTGACCCGTTCAGCAGAGTCGGCTTTAGAAAGGGAAAGCCGAACAGTACTGTCCTTTCCGGCCTTGAGATCGTGGGGGATATTCCCGTCGAGATATACCAGGTCCCCTGTTTCAAGATGATGTACCTCCTGGTTCACCCCAAAAGCAATGCTCCCTTCAAAAACTTCCACCACAATGGGATATGGAGTCTTGTGCTCCTTCATCACCTGCCCTTCTTTCATCAGGATCCTGATTTCCCTGCTACTTTCAGTATCCATAAGTACTTCTACTGCGGGTTTTTTGTCATTGTACTGCCGGTTCTTTGTTAAAGATGCGCTCTTCATAGGCACTATTTTAAGATTGGAAATTACCTTTTGAAGATACGAAAAATTTATCGAATTCCTGATCGATGGTGCAGGATATAGAAGCCTTCCGCAGCAATAAATAAGACCAAATCCTGCCATTAACCGCTACCGAACTACCCCCTCATGTTGCGAAAAAACGGCACACTAATTGCTAAAATGCAATATCTAATTGCAGAAATGATAGTAATCCTATTATCTTTGCAGGTAAATAAATCAATCGGATATGGAAAGGCTATTATCAGGATTAAAGATCGAAGTGAACCCTAACCTGTACGTGAAGGACCCGGAGTCCTCGGTGCTGGGGAAAAAGATAGTGGAGCAAAGTATCCTGCTTATCCATGAACGGGGCTTTGATAATTTCACTTTTAAAAAGCTGGGCGGGGAAATTGGCTCCAATGAGAGCTCGGTCTACCGTTACTTTGAGAACAAGCACAAGCTGCTGCTTTACCTTACTTCATGGTATTGGGGCTGGAAGGAATACCGGTTGGTGTTTTCGACCGCTAATGTTACCGATACGGCGAAAAGGCTGGAGATCGCCATCGATGTGCTTACCCGCAGTGTGGAGAAAGATTCCATCATATCCCATATTGATGAGGTGATCCTGAACAAAGTGGTTGTTAATGAGTATTCAAAATCTTATCTTACAAAAGAAGTGGATAAAGAAAATAAAGAAGGGTTTTTTGCAATTTACAACCGCCTGGTGCATCGGTTAAAGGAAATGATCCTGGCGGTGGACCCGGCGTATCCTTTTCCGTCTTCCCTGGCCAGTACGATTTTGGAAGGTGGTCTCCATCAGCACTTTCTTAAGGAGCATTTTACCTCCTTAACCGAGTGCAATGATAAAGTACGACCCTTTGATTATTTTATACACCTGGTTTTTTCAACTTTAAACAAAAAAGACAATGCCTAAAGGTACTGCCACACCTCTAAACCGCCTGTACCGACTTTTAAAACTGGACAGGAAGGATATACTTCAGACTTTTTATTACGCCATATTTGCGGGACTGCTCAACCTGTCGGTCCCTCTGGGAATCCAGGCGATCATCAACCTCATTCAGGGGGGGCGGGTTAGTACCTCCTGGATCGTACTTGTAGTGCTGGTAACGGTGGCCGTAGGTTTCGTAGGGGTGCTGGAATTAATGCAGATACGTATTATAGAAAACCTTCAGCAGAAGATATTCACCCGGGCTTCGTTTGAATTTACCTATCGTTTTCCAAAGATCAAAATGGCGCAGTTCAAAAACGCTTATCCCCCCGAACTGGCAAACCGTTTCTTTGACACCCTCACCGTCCAAAAGGGAGTAGCCAAGCTTTTGCTGGATTTTCCCGCGGCTTTGCTGCAGATATTCTTTGGGCTGATCCTGCTTTCGCTGTACCACCCCTTTTTTATCATTTACGGTTTATTGCTGGTAGGGCTCATGTACCTGGTGTTTAAATTCACCGCCAGGCGTGGTCTTGAGGCCAGCCTGGATGAATCCAAGCATAAATACAAGGTGGCGCACTGGCTGCAGGAGATCGCCCGTTCCCTGTTAAGTTTCAAACTTTCAGGAAGGACCGGCCTGGCGATGAAAAAAAATGATGAAAATACTGCGAAGTATCTGGGATATCGGGAATCCCATTTTAGAGTGCTAAGGATCCAATACATCAAACTCATCATCTTCAAGGTATTGGTGACCGGTGGTTTGCTGGCCATTGGTGGAATGCTGGTATTGAACCAGGAAATGAACATAGGACAGTTCGTCGCTGCTGAAATCATCATCCTCCTTGTATTGGGTTCTGTAGAGAAACTCATTAAAGGCCTGGAAACCATTTATGATGTGCTCACTTCCCTGGAAAAACTGGGGCAGGTCCTGGATAAAGACCTGGAAAAAACCGAAGGCGATAATGTGCTGACTCCAGGCGAGCCCCTGAACATTGAGGTCTCAGAGGTGAACTTCCTGGTAGAAAACAACAGCAGGACTGTTCTTAAGGATATTTCCCTGAACCTCCCTGCCGGAAAGAAACTGCTGGTGAAAGGGGCAAATGGTAGCGGAAGGACCAGTCTTTTAAAACTGGTTGCCGGTATTACAGAGGCTTCTACAGGAAATATTTTTGTCAACGATCTTTCGCTTAAAACGCTGGAGCAAAATGACTACCGTGGTAGGGTGGGGGTCTACTTTACCGAAGAGGCCCCTTTTGAAGGTACTTTGCTGGAAAACATCACCTTTGGAGATCCTACGGTGAGTGATAAGGATGTAGCCTGGGCAATTAAAAGCGTGGGACTTACCCAGTTTGTGAAATCCCAGCCCACTGGCTTAAAAACCATGATCGCTTCAGAAGGCAAATATATTTCTTCCCTGGTAAGCAAGCGAATCATCCTGGCGAGGGCAATTGTTAAAAAGCCCGAACTGCTCATCCTTAAGGAACCGCTGGAATGGTTTGAGAAAGAAGAGGCTGATAGGCTCCTGAAGTTCTTTACAGATAAATCTCACTCGTGGTCGCTCCTGGTGGCCAGCCGCAATGTGATCTGGGAATCGGTGGTGGATGAGGTGGTAGAGCTTGTGGATGGGAAAATAGTAAATAAAAATTAAGACGAGTAACATGCTCAACATATCTAAACATACAGTAAATCAAAAGGTGGACCTGACTCAGTATGAATCAGGTAAAAGAGCCTTTCACAATCGGCACTACGGGCTGTTCAATAAGTTCCTTGTTGGCTTCAGTCTGGTGTTATTGGTTGTACTGTTCCTGCCCTGGACCCAGAATGTTTCGGGGAAAGGATTTGTCACCACACTTAGTCCCGAGCACCGCCCGCAAACCATACAGTCGCCCATTCCCGGGCGTATTGAGAAATGGTATGTGGAGGAGGGGGATTTTGTACAGAGAGGGGACACTATTTTGCACATTTCAGAGGTCAAAAGCGAATATTTCGACCCTCTTCTGGTAGAAAGGACGGGACAGCAGATCGAGGCCAAGACGGGATCAGTGACCTCCTATGCCGGGAAGATCACTGCTTTAACCGCACAAATTGCGGCTATCAACAATGAAAGAGCGTTAAAGAGCAGGCAGGCACAGAACAAGCTGGAGCAGGCCCGGTTGAAAGTAGAAAGCGACAGTATAGACCTGCAGGCAGCCCGCACCAACCTTAAGATCGCTGAGACCCAGTTTGAGCGAACCCAGCAGTTGCGAGAGGAGGGACTGAAGTCTTTACCCGAGGTGGAGGAGAAAAGGCTGAAACTCCAGGAAACCCAGGCGAAGCTCATTTCGCAGGAGAATAGACTGCTCGCGAGCCGAAATGAGGTCATCAACGCAGAGCTGGAGATCAATCGTATTGATGCCGAATATGCCGATAAGATCTCCAAGGCTCAAAGTGACCTGCAGACTGCCCGTTCCAACCAGTTCGAGGCACAGGGACAGGTGAGCAAACTCGAAAACGACTTTACCAATTACCAGATACGCCGGGGGATGAACTATATCCGGGCACCCCAAAGCGGATATATCAATAAAGCCATTCGTGCAGGTATAGGGGAGACCTTTAAGGAAGGGGACCGCCTGGTGGGGATCATGCCTGCAGATTTTAAACTGGCGGTGGAAACCTATGTGAACCCTATAGATGTCCCTTTGCTGCATAAAGGCGAAAAAGTACGCGTGCAGTTCGATGGCTGGCCTGCGATCGTTTTCAGCGGCTGGGAGAATCTCTCTTATGGGACCTATGGAGCACGTATAGTGGCCATAGAAAATTTTATTAGTGATAATGGAAAATACAGGGTCCTGCTGGCCCCCGATCCAGAAGATCACCCCTGGCCGGAGGGCATCAGGGTAGGTTCTGGAGCGACTACTATTGCCCTGCTGGAAGAAGTGCCGATCTGGTATGAACTGTGGAGAAATCTTAACGGATTCCCTCCAGATTTCTATAAGCCTGAATCAGCCACAACCTCAGAAAAAATTTAGTGATGAAAACCGGAATCCTATTCTTTTTAATGCTGTCCTTCTCCCTGCTGAATGCCCAGGAGAGGGAGCAGGAAGTGCTGAGCTTCGCCGAATACCTTGCCTATGTCAAACGATATCATCCCGTTGCCAGGCAGGCCGATATTCACCTGGAAAGGGGAGAGGCTGAATTGCTGAGGGCCCGGGGCGGGTTTGATCCTAAAATAGAAGTGGATTATGCCCGAAAGGAATTCAAGGGTACCGAATATTATGATCTCCTGAATTCCACTTTTAAGATCCCCACCTGGTACGGCCTGGAGTTAAAGGCCGGTTTTGAGCAAAATGATGGGGTATTTCTGAATCCCCAGCGAACGGTACCCCCGGAAGGACTTTTTAGCGCCGGGGTTTCTGTAGCGGTAGGGGAAGGGATGTTTATCAATGAGCGTATGGCTTCCCTACGTGCAGCCAGAGCCTTTCGAGAGCAAACGGTAGCAGAGAGGGACCTGATGGTCAACCAGGTGCTCTTTGAAGCAGCAGCGGCCTATTTCGACTGGCTGGAGGTGTACAATGAGCTGGAGATCTATGAGGATTTTGTGGAAAATGCCCTCATTAGGTTTCGAGGGGTTAAGCGTAACGCAGAAATAGGGGAGGTGGCGGCCATTGATACGGTAGAAGCTAAGATTTCCCTGCAGGACAGGACCCTGCAGCTGGAGCAGGCGAGAGTGGAATTGATGAAACAGCGGCTAAGAGTATCTAATTTCTTATGGTTACAGAATAATGTGCCGGTGGAATTACAGCCCCATATGATCCCTGATCGTGACCTGGCCGGGGAGGTAAACACGGCCCTGGATATTACCGCTGCCGGGGGTTCCCTGGAGGGGCATCCTAAACTAAGGGCACTGCGGGCAAAATTGAGAGCTCTTGAGATCGACCGCAGGTTAAAATCCAATAAGCTCCTGCCTGAGGTGAACCTGGAATACAACTTCATCACACCAGATGCAGATGATTTTGCCACCTATCATACTACTAATTACAAAGCCGGGCTCAGGGTGAATTTTCCGCTGTTTCTGCGGAAGGAACGCGGGGAACTCAGGCTGGCAGAATTTAAATTACAGGATGCCGGTCTGGAACTGGAACTAAGCGAGCGGGAAATTGAGAACAAGATCGAGGCGCTCACCCGTGAACTGGAATCGTATCAAACCCAGATACTAATGATCGATGAGATCGTGGATAATTATAACCGTATGCTCTCTGCAGAGGAGCGCCGATTTAGTTTTGGCGAAAGTTCCCTGTTCCTTATCAACAATCGGGAGAATAAACTGATAGAAGCACGGCTAAAACAGATTGAACTGTTCACCAAATACCTGTATGCCCGCGCCGGACTTTTCCAGAGCCTGGGCACCAATCCCGATGACCTGTAAGTAATGAAAAATTCACCCCGGTCGGGGAGGCAGGAAAAAAGCTGTGGAAATTGGATTTTTACTGCTCTGTATTGAGAGTGTCCAGGGTTTCCATCACATTCTTCTCGGTCTTGTACAGCTTGTCTTTACAAACTTTCAACAGGACAGCAGCACGCTTTACCCGGGCTTCCAGGAGGTCAACACCGATCTCTGAATTTTCCATCTCGGAGACAATCTCCTGCAGTTCGGTAAAGGCTTCTGTATAAGTTAATTTTGCTGGCATCAGGTTTCTTCTTTTGATGGGTTCGTTTCGACCGTACTGATCGTTTTTCCTATATAGAATGTGGTTTCCAGGGTTTCACCTGCTTTAATTTCTGCGGCGTCTCGAATGGCTTTCCCGTTTGAACGGGTGATACTATAGCCCCGCCTAAGAATGTTTTGTGGGGAAAGCAGGTCTATGCTCTTGCTCATATTACGAAGCTCGGCCTGCTCATCGCGCAGCAGCGATTTGCTTCCTGTACCCAAAGAGGCACGAATTTGTTCCAGTCGATTCCCGCTTCTGTCCAGGATCCTGCCGGCCAGGAATCCAAATGACCTGCCGGATTCCCTGATGAAAATTTCCTCCTTGTCTAAAAGTTGTACTGC
>JBEPWW010000051.1:10924-11555 GCA_041642215.1 Salinimicrobium sp.
CATGTTTTCCTTTAGCGGCATAGCGAAATTGTGAAATTCCTGTAACAGGAATTCGGCTACTTTCGTGGGGGTGATAAAGCTTTTGTAACTTACCAGTTCACTCACCGTCTCATTCGTGGAATGCCCAATGCCGGTAAGCACCGGGATGGGAAACCGGGCAATGGTATTTGCCAGGACATAACTGTCATAGCAACTTAGGCCAATTTCTCCGCCACCCCCTCGAATGATCGCGACTGCATCAAAAACCTTCAAATGATCGCTGATCTTTTCCAGCTGTGCCGTGATGGTATTTACCGCTCGTTCGCCCTGGAGAATGGCAGGAAACAATAATGTATGGTAGTGGTACCCCCATTCATTGTTCTCCAGTATATTCATGAAATCCTGGTAACCTTTACTGCTGCTTACCGAAATTACGGCAATGGTTTTTGGAAGTGACGGCAGAAATTTTTGACGGTTGGTGTTAAAGATCCCTTCCTCTTTTAAGCGGCGAATGGCTTCTGCCTTTTGTTTGGCCAGTTCCCCCAGGGTGTACTCCGGGTCGATGTCCAGGATGTTAAGGGCGAGGCCATAGACAGGATGAAAGTTTACCACTGCCTGTACCACAACGGTCATGTCATCCTTGAGGTAGATC
>JBEPWW010000052.1:0-11523 GCA_041642215.1 Salinimicrobium sp.
CTCGATGCTGTTCATATGGGTCACCGTAAACCAAACAGAACCTAATAAGACCAGGATTAGAATTACCATCACAAAAAAAGGTTGGTTAGTTGTGCCTTCTTTTAGAAGATGCGAAAAATATAAAAAGGTTGCGCTTAAAAAGAAAAAATCCCGGAAATTTCCGGGATTTTTTAGATTATGCTTTTGCGATCCTGATGGCGTCCTTGATCTTGGTTTCGAGTTCCTCCATGAGGTCGGGATTATCTTTTAGCAGGATCTTGACCGCATCCCGGCCCTGGCCGAGTTTGGTGTCTTCATAGCTAAACCAGGAGCCGCTCTTCTTAATGATCTCGTAATCCACTCCAACATCAATGATCTCTCCAATTTTTGAGATCCCTTCTCCATACATGATATCAAATTCGGCGGTTTTAAAAGGAGGGGCTACTTTATTTTTCACCACTTTCACCCTGGTCTTGTTCCCCTGTACTTCACTGTTGCTGTCCTTGATCTGGGTAGAACGTCTTATGTCCAGCCGAATGGAGGCATAGAATTTTAATGCGTTTCCACCCGTGGTGGTTTCGGGGTTGCCAAACATCACCCCGATCTTTTCCCTCAACTGGTTGATGAAGATCACGGTACAGTGGGTTTTGCTGATAGAGGCTGTGAGTTTACGCAGTGCCTGGGACATTAAACGTGCATGAAGCCCCATTTTTGAATCCCCCATTTCCCCTTCGATCTCACTTTTTGGGGTAAGGGCGGCAACAGAGTCAACCACGATTATGTCAATTGCTCCCGAACGAATCAGGTTATCTGCGATCTCCAGGGCCTGTTCCCCATTATCGGGCTGGGAAATGATCAGGTTTTCCAGATCGATCCCCAGTTTTTCGGCGTAAAAACGATCGAAAGCATGTTCAGCATCGATAAAAGCAGCAATACCCCCGGCTTTTTGTGCTTCTGCGATAGCATGTAATGTGAGGGTTGTCTTTCCTGAAGATTCAGGGCCGTAAATTTCGATGACCCTTCCGCGGGGATAACCGCCTACACCAAGTGCCAGGTCTAAACCAAGGGAGCCGCTGGGAATAGCCTCCACATCCATGACAGCCTGGTCACTCATTCTCATCACTGTTCCCTTGCCATAGGTCTTGTCCATCTTGTCAAGAGTGAGTTTCAGGGCTTTAAGTTTTGCTTCTTTTTCTTTATCGTTACTCATGTTTTAAAGCTTTCTTTTTTAATGATATGGCTGCTAAATTACTATAAGTTTTGATATCGGCACAATTTTAATACGCAACCTTTTTGCCTTTTGTGCATCTATTAGTTAAAGCAACACATTAACTACATGAAATTTTTAAAAAGAAATATTATCTTAAGTATTTCCGGTAGTGCTACAGTCATTAATTTGAGCTGTAACTGCCGGGTGGACGGTGGCTAACGTTATTCTTATTTTTAGTTGAGAAAATTAAAAAATATTAATAACGAATTAGCCGTTCGAAAAAAAATGCCCCGATGCAACATCCGGGCATTTTTTCATTTAAAGCATTATCTTTGCGCAAAATTCTTTAAACTTAAAAATTGGTATAGCATGCAACTGTACAATAAATTAAGTGCTAAAGAAAGAGCAGCCCTTCTGGAAGAGGCCGGTGAAGACCGACTCACACTGTCTTTCTATCAGTACGCCAAAATTGGAAACCCTCAACTTTTTAGAAACCACCTGTTCCTGGCCTGGGAAAAAATGGACGTCCTGGGGCGCATTTATGTCGCTCATGAGGGTATAAATGCCCAGCTATCTGTGCCGGCTAAAAAATTCGGGGACTTTAAAAATTTCCTGGACGGAATTTATTTCCTCAATAATGTGCGCTTGAATATCGCCATTGAACATGACCTCAAATCTTTCCTTAAGCTTAAGGTGAAGGTACGGGACAAGATCCTTGCCGATGGATTGAACGATGAAACCTTCGATGTCACCAATAAAGGGGTGCATGTGAATGCGCTTAAATTCAATGAATTGATCAGTGATCCCAACACCGTCCTGGTGGATATGCGCAATCACTATGAAAGTGAAATAGGTCACTTTGAGGGAGCTTTAACTCCCGATGTTGACACTTTTAGGGACAGCCTTTCTATTATTGAGGAGGATATCAAGGATCTCAAAGAGGACAAAAACCTGGTGATGTACTGTACGGGAGGAATTAGGTGTGAAAAAGCCAGTGCCTATTATAAGCACAGGGGATTCAAGAACGTATTCCAGCTTGAAGGAGGTATCATCGAGTATGCCCGGCAGGTCCAGAACCTAAACCTTGAAAATAAGTTTTTAGGAAAGAACTTTGTTTTTGATCATCGTCGCGGGGAGCGCATAAGTGAGGACGTTATCGCCAATTGTCACCAGTGCGGAAAGAAATGCGATAATCATGTGAATTGTGCCAATGAGGCCTGTCACCTGTTGTTCATACAATGTGAAGAATGTGCTGCAAAAATGGGGAACTGCTGTTCATCAAAATGCCAGGAAATAGCCGCGTTGCCCTATGAAGAGCAAAAAGCTCTGAGGAAAGGTAAAGGCAACAGTAACAAGATCTTTAAAAAAGGAAGGTCTGAAGTGTTAAAATTCAAGCGGTAACAATACGCTCTTCCGGCAGTACGTTCCATAAATAATGGTATATTTACCTCATTAGTGAAAATTTTAACATAAAATCCGAAAGCCGGCAATTTCGGCTTTCAGGATTCCAATATATAGAATATGGGATGTAGTAGTTGCTCGACCGGAAAAGACGGTCAGCCTAAAGGATGTAAGAATAACGGCACCTGCGGAACAGACGGTTGTAATAAACTCTCTGTTTTTGACTGGTTGTCCAATATGACACTTCCCGGCGGAGTGGAGCCTTTCAACTTTGTAGAAGTAAGGTTTAAGAACGGCCGGAAACATTTTTTTAAGAACATTGATAACTTAAGCCTAAGTATAGGTGATGTGGTAGCCGTAGAAGCGGCACCTGGACATGATGTGGGCATGGTTTCCCTTACGGGAGAGCTCGTGCGGGTGCAGATGAAAAAGAAGAAGGTAGGACAGGACAGCAATGAAATCCTGAGGATCTACCGCAAAGCCTCGCAACGGGATATAGATATCTGGCAGGAGGCCCGTGAAAGGGAAGAAAAAATGAAGGTTCGTGCCAGAGAGATCGCCATAAGGCTTAAGCTTCAAATGAAGATTAGTGATATAGAATTCCAGGGGGATGCCTCCAAAGCCACTTTTTACTATACCGCCGAGGAAAGGGTGGATTTTAGGCAGCTCATCAAGGAATTTGCGCGGGAATTCAACACCAGGATCGAGATGAGACAGATCGGGTTTCGCCAGGAGGCGGCCAGGCTTGGTGGTATTGGTTCCTGTGGAAGGGAACTGTGTTGTTCAACGTGGTTAACAGATTTTAGGTCGGTTAATACTTCGGCTGCACGCTATCAGCAACTGTCCCTGAATCCCCAGAAGCTGGCCGGGCAGTGTGGGAAATTAAAATGTTGCCTGAATTATGAACTGGATACCTATCTGGATGCCCTGAAAGAATTTCCGAAGACAGAGGTAAAGCTCCATACCAAAAAAGGAGCCGCGGTTTGCCAGAAAATAGACATATTTAAGGGCTTGCTTTGGTATGCCTATGAAGGAGACTGGAGTAACTGGCATACCCTTACGGCTGCACAGGCTAATGAGATCATCAAAGCCAATTCAAAAAAAGAACCGGTTAACAGCCTGGAGGAATATGCGGTTGAGGTAGAGCTGGAGGCTGCACCCGACTTCAACAATGTGGTAGGCCAGGATTCCCTGACCCGTTTTGATAAAAAGGGCGGCGGGAAGAAAAAGAGAAAGAATAAACGGAAAAAAAGAAAACCTTCCAGGAATGCATAAGAGGATTTTATTGCTGGTTGTTGTTAGCGGGATCATTCTCTTTGGATCCTGCGACAATACAAGGGTCTACGACAGTTATGAAAGCCTTCCCAACCAGTGGCATAAGGACTCTGTCGTGGTATTTAACTTTCAGGCTCCTGATACGCTGAATACTTATAACCTCTTTTTTAACGTTAGGAACAATTCAGATTATAATTTCAGTAACCTGTATCTGATTGGTGAAATGCATTTTCCCAACGGGAAGGTGCTAAGTGATACCCTGGAATACAGGATGGCAGAACCTTCGGGGGAATGGCTTGGCACGGGGTTTGGTGAAGTAAAGGAAAACAAACTCTGGTATAAGAAGAACGCGCGGTTTACTGAAGAAGGTGAATATGAGATCAGGCTTCAGCAGGCTATGCGAAGAAACGACGAGATCGGGGGAATTGAAAATCTTCAGGGTATCACTGAAGTTGGCTTTAGAATAGAAATTACGCAATAATAATATATACCCGCATGGGCAAATCAACTGCGAAAGCAAAAACAAAGAAAAAAAATCCCAGGAAAAGGAGCTATACCCGGTATATCCTCTGGTTCTGGTCATTTTTTATATTAGGTATTCTATCAGTGGCATTGCTGTTCCTGCTGGCAGGCTGGGGTGTTTTTGGACCCATGCCCACCTTCGAGGAGCTGGAAAACCCTGAAACCAATGTGGCTACAGAGATTTTTTCTTCAGACGGCAAGACGCTGGGGAAATTCTACAACGAAAACCGTACTCCTATTAAATATGAGGATCTGCCGGATAATTTGATTCAAGCTTTGGTAGCTACCGAAGATGAGCGTTACTATAATCACGCCGGGATCGATGCCAGGGGTACAGTTAGGGCAGCTGCTTTCCTGGGGAAGAAAGGAGGGGCCAGTACGATCCCGCAGCAGGTTGCCAAACAGTTGTTCCATGGGGAGGGCTCACCTAATATTGTGGGCCGGGTGGTTCAGAAAAGTAAAGAGTGGATCATTGCCACCAGGCTGGAGCGTCAGTATACCAAAGACGAGATCCTGGCGATGTACTTCAATATCTATGATTTTGGTAATAATGCGGTAGGGGTACGTTCTGCTTCCCGCATCTACTTTGATAAAGAACCTAAAGAATTACAGGTTGAAGAAGCGGCGGTTCTGGCCGGAATGTTTAAGAACTCTTCTTTGTATAACCCCCGCCGTAATCCCGTTGGGGTCACCAACAGACGCAATGTCGTGTTGCACCAAATGGCGAACGCAGGATATATTTCTGAAGAGGATAAGGATTCCCTGCAGGCATTGCCGCTGGAGATCAATTATACCCCAGAAAGCCACCAGTCTGGATTGGCGACTTATTTCAGGGTTTATCTTCAGGGCTTCATGAAGGACTGGGTAGAAAAGAACCCGGGACCGGACGGGGAGAAATATAATATTTACCGGGATGGTCTAAAGATCTATACGAGCCTGGATTCCCGCATGCAGAAATATGCCGAAGACGCGGTGAAAGAACATATTTCACATATTCAGAAGGAATTTGACCGGCAGAACAAGGGCAACAAAACAGCGCCCTTTAGGGATGTGACGCTTGAGGAAAGGAATAAGATCATCGAAAATTCCATGCGCAGATCAGAGAGATGGCGTATCCTGCAGGCCCAGGGGAAAGCTTCAGAAGAGATCAGGAAGAGTTTTGAGGAAAAGACAAACATGGAAGTGTTTACCTGGAACGGTATCAAAGACACGGTCATGACCCCTCGGGATTCTATTATTTACTATAAATCCTTCCTGCAGGCAGGAATGATGTCGATGACCCCCCAAACGGGTGAGGTGAAAGCCTGGGTGGGAGGAGTTGATTTTAAACATTTCAAGTATGACCACGTAAAACAGGGGAAGAGACAGGTAGGATCTACCTTTAAGCCTTTTGTTTATGCCTCTGCTATAGACCAGTTGCACCTATCCCCCTGTGATACCCTGCCCAAAAGCCTTCATACCATTGAAGCCGGGCGCCACGGGACCCAGGACGACTGGACGCCCAGGAACAGTGACGGGGAATACGCGGGTATGATCAGCCTTAAGGCAGGCCTTGCAGAATCTGTGAATACGGTTACGGCCAGGCTCATAGACCGCATTGGCCCCAAACCCGTTATTGATCTTATTGGTAAGCTTGGGGTGGAGACTAAAAATATACCAGAAGTGCCTTCTATAGCCCTGGGAACAGCAGATCTTAGCGTGTTTGAAATGGTATCGGCTTATGGCGCCTTTGTCAACGAAGGGGTGTATGTAAAACCGGTAGTGGTTACCCGCATTGAGGACAGGAATGGAACCATGCTTTATCAACATGTTCCCGAAACCCGGGATGTAATGAGCAAGGAAGCAGCCTATGTAACCGTGAATTTACTGGAGGGGGTGACCCAGTTTGGATCTGGTCGCAGACTTCGGGGCACCTGGGCAACCGGAGCTGATCATTATAAAAGAGCGGTAACCGGGTATCCATATGACTTTAAAAATCCCATTGCAGGTAAGACAGGAACCACTCAAAACCAGAGTGACGGCTGGTTCATGGGAATGGTGCCAAACCTGGTGACCGGCGTATGGGTTGGAGCTGAAGACAGAGCCGTGCATTTTCCGGGTATTACCTATGGCCAGGGAGCTACGATGGCCCTTCCTATCTGGGGGATCTATATGAAGAAGGTCTATGCCGATAACAAAATTGAAGTATCTGACGGGGAATTCCCCAAACCGGAATCCCTATCCATTGAAACCGATTGTGAGGCATATGGACAGAAGGATCTCTTCGAATCCGGTGGAATTCCAGATGAAATTGATTTTTAGGATCCACAATTAAATTCCGGGTTTTTCCTCTAAAATTGCAGGCTTCAGGTTAAAAAGCATTGTAACCGGATTTTAATTTTCGTATTTTTCGGGTAAAATAAAAATACGATGATCAAAAAAACTGTAGGAAACGTACAGGAAGCCCTGCAAGGCGTTCATGACGGCATGACTTTCATGCTGGGTGGATTTGGCCTTAGCGGGATACCTGAAAATGCGATTTCAGAACTGGTGAGGCTTAACCTGAAGGACCTAACCTGCATCTCGAACAATGCAGGGGTGGATGACTTTGGACTCGGCCTTTTACTTCACAAGAAACAGATAAAAAAGATGGTTTCCTCTTATGTGGGGGAAAACGCCGAATTTGAGCGGCAGATGCTCAGCGGGGAACTCGATGTGGAACTTACTCCTCAGGGTACCCTGGCCGCTAAATGCCAGGCAGCCCAACAGGGGTTTCCTGCCATATATACCCCTGCAGGATACGGGACTGAAGTAGCCCAGGGGAAAGAAACCCGGGAATTCCACGGTAAAATGTATGTCCTTGAGGAGGCCTATAAGGCAGATTTTGCTTTTATAAAGGCCTGGAAAGGGGATGAAGCAGGAAACCTGATTTTTAAAGGAACTGCCCGTAATTTCAATCCTAATATGTGCGGGGCGGCAACCATCACAGTTGTAGAGGTCGAGGAACTGGTAAAACCCGGAGAACTCGATCCAAATCATATCCACATTCCGGGAATTTTTGTACAACGGATCTTCCAGGGGAAAGACTATGAAAAGCGAATTGAACAACGAACAGTAAGGCAAAAATAATTTGAAAATGAAATTCCATCTTCAAATTTTCAAATCCACCAATCTACAAATCAAATAAAATGTTAGATAAAAACGGAATCGCGCAGCGAATCGCACAGGAAGTAAAGGACGGCTATTACGTAAATCTTGGAATTGGGATCCCCACTTTGGTCGCCAATTTTGTACGGGATGATATAGAAGTAGAATTCCAGAGTGAAAATGGGATTCTGGGAATGGGTCCTTTCCCTTTTGAAGGAGAAGAGGATGCTGACCTCATCAACGCGGGGAAACAGACTATTACAGCCCTACCCGGGGCCAGTTTCTTTGATTCGGCAATGAGTTTTGGGATGATTCGGGGGCAACACGTGGACCTTACTATTCTTGGGGCCATGGAAGTGGCCGAGAACGGCGATATCGCCAACTGGAAAATTCCGGGGAAAATGGTCAAAGGAATGGGAGGAGCCATGGACCTTGTGGCGAGTGCCGAGAACATTATCGTGGCGATGATGCATACCAATCGTGCAGGCGAATCAAAACTACTTAAAAGATGTACGCTGCCTTTAACAGGAGTAGGCTGCGTAACCAAAATCGTGACAAATCTTGCCGTGATCGAGGTAACCGAGAAAGGTTTCAAACTGCTTGAGAAAGCACCGGGTGTGACCATCGAGGAAATAAAGGAGGCCACCGAAGGCACATTGATCGTAGAGGGGGAAATTCCTGAAATGAAAATTTAAGGGCTTATAGATCTTGTTTTTCAGATCTGAAATTCGAAAAACAAGATCTTTCCACTTGTCTTAAGTTATTCCAGCAGAGAAGTGGAGTGTTTCTCCAGGTTTACCAGGAAATCCACGGCTTCAGTAAGGGGAATGATCTTTCCCCTGGAATTGACCTGAGAAAAATACTTATGCCATTTGGCTTCTTCAATTCCCTTTTCAAACCTTTCCACTACTTCCAGGGTAGGTATCTTCCATACGGCCATATACCTGTAGTCGCTTCTGTAAGGCGTATGCTCGTCATTCATGGCCCAGCCAATGTTCTCCACTCCGGCCTTGGAAAGATCATTTATTGCTTCTCCTACTTTGTCCATATAAGCCCTGCGGTCTTCCTTGGAAAGATCCATCCATTTTTGGGTAACGTTCCATTCTTCTAGGTATAAATACATAATGCTGTTGTTTGGTTAAAAATGCGGTTATTAATTAGATATGCCGGGAGCGGGATCCGGCGCTCTTGTTCTAAGATACTAAATTATTGATAAGCAGGAAGCTACTATAACATTACATTAAGGAGAATGTTCCTGTAAAACGCTAAAAACCTCTTCCTCCTCCAGCAATTTTTCCTGGCGAAGCCTTAGAATAACCTGGGCTATCGCCAGCACATCTTTCTCGCAATACCTTATTATCCGGTTGAGGTCGTTTTCCTGGTGATATACCCTGCACACTTCGCTACCATCAATATCATCCTTGGGCGTGGGGATACCCAGAACATTCGTAAGCAGCCTGAGGGAGGTGTAATGTTTATGATCGCCAAACTTCCATAGTTCCAGGGTATCCAGGTAGGGGACTTCCCAGGGCTTTTTCCCGAAAAGATTCAGTTTTGCCGGAAGTTCCATTTCATTGATAAGCATACGGCGGGCGATGTAGGGAAAATCGAATTCCTTGCCGTTATGGGCGCATAACAGGTGCTCAGGATCGCTAAAATGGCTCTGGAGCAAATTCCTGAACCTTAGGAGCAGTTCTTTCTCTTCGCCGGAAAAAGACGTTGTTCTAAAGGCCCTCTGTTCATCCCTGAAGGAAAAATACCCTACAGAAATGCAGACGATCTTACCAAACTCTGCCCAAATCCCGGCCCGTTCATAAAAATCTTCAGCGGTAATCTGCTCTTTTCGCTGATAGCTGCTCTTTTGCTCCCAAAGGCTTTTTCTTAAACCGGAAAGGTCATTGAATGAAGAAAATTCGGGGACTGTTTCAATATCCAGGAAAAGCAGGTTCCTTAAGGCTAATTTTTTGATCATCGTTTAACTGAAGCATGTTGAATACCTCTTCAAGATAGTCATAAAAATCATCCGGATGTTCCTGATCTTCAGGTTTTTTGCCTTTTTTGTGCCCGAGGCGAACAATGATAAGATCTTCTTCGGGAACCATGATCACATATTGGCCGAGTATGCCCCGCATATAGAACACCTTCCTTTCTTTGAAGTTTTCCAGCCATAAACCATAGCCGTAGTGCGGCGCCTCTTCGAACCGGGGTTGTATGGATCTGGCAACGAAGGCAGAGTCCAGGATCTGCTCCCCTTCCCAGGTGCCGTAGTCAAGATATAGCTTTCCCAGTTTGGCAAAATCACGGGCGTTGGAGGCAATACAGCAGTATGCTTTTTCCATGCCGCTTTCTTCACTGTCCAGTTGCCATAACGCGTCCTCCCTCATGCCCATGGGTTTCCAGAAGCTTTCGCTTAAATAGGCAGAAAGGCTTTTGTTAGTGGCTTTTTCGATCACCATCCCCAGGAGCTGGGTGTTACCGCTTAAATATTCAAACTCCCCGCCGGGGGTTTTTGTGACCTCCAGGTTGAGGATCTGCTCCCGAATATCATCTCCAAAGTAAGCACGGGCGGTCATGGAAAATGGATTGTAATAACTCTCATCCCAGTTCAACCCTGAAGCCATTGATGCCAGATCCCCCACCGTTAGAGCCTCATTAAACTGAGGGAAATAATCGGCAACCGGCTGTTCCAGTCCCTCTATATAGCCTTCATTAATGGCCTTACCAAGTAGGGCTGCCACAATGCTCTTGGCCATCGAAAAGGAGTTGGTCCTGGATTCGGATCCATAGCCTTCAGCATATTTTTCGTACCAGATACTGTCATTCTTTATGATGAGAAAAGCGATGGTCTCCAGCTTGCGGTTAAGTTCTTTTAGTCCGGCGGTTGCTTCAACCTCATTATAGTCAGAGTGGAGGGGCCACGGCTGTGGTTCACCCCCGGCCGGGATCCTTCTGTTATCGAATTCAGTATAATCCTCGATATGAGCAGAGGTATGACCACTAAAATAAGTGAGCTTTAGGCCTCTAAAGATGTAGTCATAGTTAAAGACGTATAGGAAAAGTGAGAATACTCCTAAAAAGAGGAGAATTGCGAGCAAAATTTTTCCAAAGGTTTTCATGATAGTAGGTTGATCCTGAATATAAGAATTAAAACAATACCTGTTGTTTCACGGGCGCTTCATGATTTAAAAGCCACTCTTTGCGCCATAAGCCACCTGCATAGCCAGTGAGGGAACCATCCCGGCCCACCACGCGGTGACAGGGAATGACGATCCAGAGAGGATTTTTACCGTTAGCCGAAGCGATGGCCCTTATCGCTTTGGTATCGCCGAATTCCTGCGCCAGCTCCAGGTATGAAATGCGCTTTCCAAACGGGATTTCAGAAAGTAGGGCCCATACCTTTTTCTGAAAAACGCTGCCTTCAGGATTTATTTTTAAATTAAAAGTTCTTAGGTCCCTGGAAAAATAGGCCTCTAGCTGGAGGGCTGCTTCGGTAAGCAATTCCGGTACTTCCGGTGTGATCTCAACAGGATCATGTGTAATAGAGATCCCGGAGATCCCCCGGTGGTCCCCCTCTATTAAAGCAGGGCCCAGGGGCGTTTTAATGATGGCCTTTGCTTTCATTCCCGTCATTCTCTTTGTTTTGGTCTTCCATGATGATGCCCAGTCTCCTGGCCCTGCGTTCCCAGCTCTTTCTCGCAAGTACCTGCATGTCCTCAATGTTGTCACTTTCATCCATGATCTCCAGACCAAGCAGAGTTTCAATAATGTCTTCCATAGTCACCAGGCCAACTGTATTTCCAAATTCATCCACCACAATAGAGAGATGGGTACGCCTGTCTATGAAGCTTTCAAATAGACGGGGAATGGGCGTTATCTTAGAGGTGATTTGAATTTCCCTTCTAAGCGAACTTAAAGGTTCCCTGCCCTTTTCCTCCAGCATCTCTTCCAGCACATCATCTTTTAAAATAAATCCGGTGATGTTGTTAGGCTTTTTATCATAAACAGGGATC
>JBEPWW010000053.1:0-11476 GCA_041642215.1 Salinimicrobium sp.
CGAAATTGTGAGATCACTTTTTAATAAGCGGCAAAACTATAATTACAGCGGCCTTCTGCCAGAACTAAAAGAATTATTTAAACGTCCCGTGGCTAAAAATAACTTTTTTTACCAGGGTAATTACAGCCTGAAGGCAGCAGACCTGGTGGAAGAAATTGATCGGGACGATTTGGAAGGCTTTTTAAAGTTGAAATTTTTGGAAGCTAAGCTTTTGGAGATGCTCGCTGTACAGGTACGGGAATACCAGGAGGTCCAGCGGGAACCTAAATTACCGCAATTTCTGACCAAATTGGATGTTGAAAGGGTAAAAGAAGCTGCGGATCTAATTAAAGCTAATCTTCATGAGAATTACTCCCTGGACCAACTTGCCCGGGAGACCGGCATTAATTTAAAGAAGCTGCAGGGAGGCTTCCGGTATAACTTTGGGTTAACCGTGAATAAATACGCACAGGAGGTCAAACTGGAAGCTGCCAGGGACATGTTGCAAAAATCAGATTCCAGTATAACAGATGTAGTAGGACAGATCGGTCTTAGAAATGCCAGTTATTTTTCAAAAATCTTCAAGGAGAAATATGGACTGAGCCCAAAATATTTTTTGCAGGCCCAGAAGGAAGGGGAATAAAAAAAATAAGCAGGAAACGTTTCGGTTTCCTGCTTATTTGAGAAGTAAACTCTTATGTAACTGTATAGGGATCAAAGATCCTGCAAATTAAACTGAGTCTTCTTTCTCTTAAAACTAGATGAGAACACTCCGGCAGAAAAACTACCGAAATGTTCTGTAAGTAATTTTTGCCCCCCAGTAAAAATTACTTAATCTCATCTGTTTTACTTAAAAATTTATTTGTTCGAAAATCTACACAGCCGGTTCGATCTTTTGCTGAATCAACTGCTTGACGAAAACAAAAATAGGAGTAATTTTTAGTTGGATAACATCAGGCCTGTTGATTAACAGAACTTTATAATCCTCTCAGCTTTTCTATCCGGAAAAGTGAAAATTTTAACGGAAAATTTCAAAAATCACCGCCCTGCGTGAGAGGTAGATCTAGAGGGGAATAGAGGTGCTCCTGCGACAAACGCCATATAACTGTTATTGCTTTTCGGGCACTATCCAGAGATAGATTGTAGCCCCGTCTATTTTCCGGGTTTCCCGGGGTTCCCAGTCACCCATATCAAAGGAATGGGACACGATCCTGGTTCCCGGTTCCAGTTGCTCCAGTAGCATGGGACGCAGCTTTAGATTCAATCGGTTCAACAGGTACAAGGTTACGACTGTAGCTTCGCTAAAGTCTGCCTCGAAGAGATCACCTTCTATGAACTCTACTTGATGGGAAACATCGGCTAATCGGGCATTCTGGTTTGCTTCCCTTATCCTGTCAGGATCTATATCGATCCCCACCCCGCGTGCCCCGTAGTTTCTGGCGGCCGTAATGACTATCCGGCCATCTCCAGATCCCAGGTCATAAACAATGTCAGATTGGCCTACGCCTGCCAGTTCAAGCATGGCATTTACTACCGGTTCCCGGGTAGGTACATATACCACATCAGGCTTTTGTGCAAAGACCGGTTCAACAGAACCTATAAGGGAAAAAAGAATCAGTGAAAGGGTGAAGGCTGTTTTCATACCGTGAGATATTTATTGTTATTCGTTAGTTTCTTAATCGGGATCAGGGAATAAATCAATCCAGATATAAAGGGTGGAGATCTGTTTGTCTGAAAATAAGCAATATACGGGTATTTTGTTTTTGGGTTGGGAAAATTTTATATGTTCCCCACTTCTTCAGGACCTTAAAAACTCGCAGGATATTTAATGACAATATCGGATAAATACCCGATATTGGCTTTTATCGGTTTTCGAACCGATATTTTTGAAAGACATCCCAGGACAAATACCATAGCGATCCTTATATTTATGATAACTTTCACAGAGCGTGTTAATAAGATGTTTTAGTGCTGCTTCTCCTAATATTGGCTATTATCAAGGAGTTATCAGGGGCTATGCTGAAGGTGAATTCCGAATTTCAAAAGGTTAATATTCTTTCTTTTAACATTAGGTTAACAGATTTTTTCTACTTTAGCATAGCCAAATCTATTGAAAATTAAACCTATGAAAAGATTTTTACTCTCTGCTTTTACGCTGTTGCTATTAGTAGCCTGTTCCATTGATTCTCCCATACCAGATGACGGACCCAGTGAATCCCTTGAAGGCACCTGGCAGCTAATTCGATTTGAAGATGATGTTGATCACACGGTAACCGAGGCTCCGGAGGACAGCGAGATCACCGTAATATTTACTGATTTTGATTTTACGGGAGTGAGGGAAGCCAGTCAGTTTGGCGGGAAGTATGTGGTTACCGATCGCAACCGACTTTCTGTAATGGATTTTTTCGATTCCAAAGCAGAAGAAAGTGCAGAGGAGAGCGAATTTTATGCGGCCACTAAAGAGGGGTTCAATTCCCAGGACCTTTCTTATGAAATTTCTGGGGGGATGTTATGGGTGAAATATGATGATCTAAAATTCATGGTTCTACAAAAGAAATAGGTCTTTTTCCCGCGGTTTTTATGAATGAGGTGATTGTAAGCTCCCGTTGCGGGACGCAGCAGGTTTTCATCACAGCGGATATGTCTAACCTGATCCTGATCATAAAATAAAAAGAGCGTGTTTTGTTTTTTTGCATGCGAAAATACCGGTCGGGGAAGATCCCTGCACGGACTTTATGTAAATAAACACTTTTTTTTATGAACACATCAATTTTAGCGATTTCAATGGCTTTCCTTATGGGACTTTCAGGACCAAACTTCAATACAGCCACAGAGGCTGAGGTTACCGGGCTTAGCAAGGTCAACCCCGTTGTAAGGAACATTGTGATCAATTCCAATGACCAGATGAAGTTTGACAAGTCAGAGATCAGGGTGAAAGCCGGGGAGAAGATCAAACTAACCCTCAACCATACTGGGGAACTTCCCAAAAATGCCATGGGGCATAACTTCGTCCTTTTGGAAAAAGGAACAGAAATTGCCGATTTCGGGATGAAGGCAATGGATGCCAAAGACAATGAATATATTCCTTCCAAAGGAGTGATCACCCATACCAAGTTGATTGGGGGAGGGGAGTCTACCACTATTGAATTCACGGCGCCGGCGAAAGGCACCTATGATTTTGTGTGTAGTTTCCCGGGCCACTATGCGATGATGAAAGGAAAATTCATTGTGGAATAAATCCCGGAATAAAAATACTGAAGAGGCTGTCTAAAAAAGCTATTTACACCGTTATATTTAACTTACCGGCCCGTTTTGTTTAGGCAGGTTTCAGAATCTAATAACCAGATATTAATCGTTATAAGCATCTTGAACTCCTGAAGCATCGATGCATCGGTACAGGTTGACGTAAAAGAGGCTTTTTAGACAGCCTCTTTTATTTTCTGAGACTTCTCTATAGACCTTTTTATAATAAGAAGGAATAGCGACCGGATGCTTTTTATATAGGTAGAGTTTTGAGGTCCATGGAGACAATGGGTTTTATAAGCGATCAACTACCCGTTACTATCTGCCATACGCCGGAATACGCTTTTTTACCATTTCCAGATTTTTCTTCTTTCCTGGTGCCCGGTATTTCTTGCAATAAGTTGTGTGATAGCTGTGGTTGTTGAAAAATTTTATTTGGATCTCATCCCATTTTTTTGGAGTAAGATCAGGTTGAAAATGCAGAAGCTCTTTGTAAAGGTTAGTGCTGAAGGCAGTGAAATTATCAGTTCCCAGGTATTCCAGGTCAGCATCGGCAACGATCTGTTCAAGAATGTTGGAGGGAGTTTGTGGAATACGTGTGGTTTTTATCATACCACATATTTGGGAAATTTCAACAGGGGTAAAGTCCTCTTTTTTCAAATCTTCAGAAGCTCTTTTGCATCCAAGCATCTCGTGATCTTTACTTTCTATAAGAAAACCGATATCATGGTATAAGGCTGCCACTTTTATAAGCAGCAATTGACGACCTCCAATATTTTCATGCTTTGCTATTCTTTCTGCCTGCTGAACTACATATTTTGTATGTTCCGCGTTGTGATAGGTCATCCAGGGGAGTGTTCCCTGCTCCAGCTCCTGCATAACCTTATGGTAGATTCTTGTAAACATGCTCTTTTAATGTTCCATTTCAGTATGTCTTCCAATCCCTCCTTTTACTTCCTTGATCCTCTGCACATAAAAGAAAGCTTTTGGATCGATCTCTGTAATGGCTTGTTTTATCCTGTGAACTTCTATTCTTGTCACAATGGTCATGACAATATCGCAATTATTTTTCACTTCATAAGAATCGGGAAGATACCCTCTTTCTCCTTTGTACACCGTTATGGCTTTACCAAAATCTTTAACTATGAGTGATTTCACTGCTTCATGGTCTTTTGATATAATAGATAAGGCGGTAAACTCCTCCAGGCCATCCACAATGTAGTCTGAAGTTTTCATAGCCGTGAAGTAAACCAGAATAGAATACATGGCAGTTTCTATTCCAAATTCAAAAGCGGCACCAATAAAAAGGAGGGAATTAAAGGCAAGAATGATCTCGCTCGTGGAAATTCCCACCTGTTTTTTAGTATAGTGGGCAATTATTTCGAGACCGTCTATCACTCCGCCGCCTCTTATGACCAGTCCAATACCCAAGCCTATAAAAAGGCCCCCAAAGACAGCGATCAGCACCTTATCGCTGGTTACCTGAGGGATAGTTATAAAAGTCATGAGAGCAGCCAAAAGAAGTACCGCCAAAAGAGCATGGATGCTAAACGTCCTTCCTATATTTCTATAGCCCAAATATAGAAAAGGCAGATTAAAAATGATCAGAGACACACTAAAGGGAATATGAAAAACTTCTTCAAGTAAAATCGAGATCCCGGTGACCCCACCATCCAAAAAGTGGTTGGGGATCATAAATCCCTGAAGGGCTACCAGGGCAGAGAAAACCCCGGCGAAAGTATATACTATGGAGGATAAAGAAAAAATGGCTTTCCAGTGGATTGATCTCTGTTTGCTCATATTTTTAGTTTATAGATTTTATTCATCGATGCCGGTGTTAACTCAGGAATTCACGTGCCATTTGATCGTTTATTTCTCACCTCTTCCATTCCATACACCATAAAGGAAGTGTATTAATCAGTTCCTGTTAATGGTGCCTGATTTTTCTCCTCCTTTTGACCTTAATGCACTATAATACCTGTGAGGGATTTTAATTAAAGGAGGCTATATTTTCTGGCATTACTAATTTTCTGCTCTCTTCACCGCTTATCCTAACTTGGGACCGGGAAACCTGGCGCTGTGTATAGGTTCAGGAGGAAGTAAGGGGTGCTTCCTTAAAAATTCTGGCAGGGATAAGATCCTGATCCACCCATCTAAAGTACATATTATCTTTTATTATGGAAAATCCAGAATAAAAAGGCCTGAATAATATAAATTCTGCATCTCTTCAAAATAAAGATTGTACAGCTTACGAATTAAGGTGTTAATAATTTAAATTTAGGAATAAAAATGAATATATCGTAATGTGGCAAATAGGAGCAACTTATCTATGATTACCTCCGGTTTTTGGTCTAAAGGATATGGTTGGTTCAGAAGGTATCCCGGTGGTTCTTAAAAATAATAAAGTTCAAAACTGGCCGATATCCTTTAAATATCGCTGGACCAGCATAGTTCTGAACCTGACTGAGGTAAAGGGGCAGGTAAATTGGATATGATAATTGAAATAGCCTTTTTTTAATTCCCTGTCTTATCGTGCAAGCCATAACAGAAAAACGAGAATTCCAATACTCAGAATGCCTCCAAAGATCATCTGACCTTTTAAGAATAACCAGTCCCAGTTAATTTGTGTCATATAAGCTTCAATGATCTCCCTGCTTCTTAATTCTTTTTCTTTCGTTTTCATAATTTCCGGTTGTTTTGGTTTGATAAAGAAAAAAGACAACAATAATTCCATGGTAGTTCATAAAAAAGAAGCAAGAGTGAATTCAAATGGGAGTTATTGCTAATAATCTATTAAAATTCAGGAGGGATTTATTCTTATCCGGAGCAGATGTAGGGTGTTTCCTGCGGATATGGAAATCCTGAACGGCAAATTACTTTAAAAATACTTTAACAGCATTTCGAAAAAGTTAACTGGTATTTTGGATCTATAATGGGTGATTTTTCCACACCGGGTGTGGAGTTTGGGGTAAATAGATAACTACAGCACATATTAGAAATAACTCCAATGGAAAGAAAAGACCTTATTGAGGAGCCGGAAAGTTGAACGCCGACAATTTTTTTCACCTTAGGATGGTCTTTCATCCTTAATCCTTTTCCTTTAGCCATACATCCTTAACAATATTTTATAGCTCCACATTCTTCAGGTTTCCGGCCTAAGGACTAACTTACGAACCCTAATTTAATAACCAGGAGAATGAAAAGATCTCTGCGTTTTCTTCCCTCAATATTATTTTTATTCTGTCACGTGTTTTTTACGGACCTGATGGCGCAGGAATCCCCTGAAGTGGATATAGGAGGCGCGTTACGGTTCAACTATAATCTTTCCTCCTGGAAACCCGAACAAAAAAAGAGGGGAGGGGATTTTGGCTATGATATGTTCAGGATCAATGCCGTTGCTGCCTATCGCGGTATCTATGTCAATGCCGAATATCGCCACTATTCCGAAGCCTTTGGAGGAGGTATGCTCAAGCAGGGATGGTTTGGCTATAAGATCAATGAGACCGATGAACTCCAATTAGGCCTTACCCAGGTACCCTTCGGGATACAACAGTATAATTCGCATAACTGGTTCTTTAACCTGTCTTATTATATGGGCCTGGAGGATGACCACGACATGGGAATCAAGTATATGCATCTTGAGGAAGACTGGGAATACCATTTTGCTTATTTTAAGAATGCTGAAGAATTGAGGTTTGGGGATACCTCCCCAATTTCCCACAGCAGGTACTCCTATGATGTGGCGGGGAACAATAAAGAGGTGCACCAGGCAAACGCAAAACTAATGTACAAATGGGGGGATAGCCTGCAGTCGCAACTGGGAGCTTCAGCCCAATACGGCGGGCTTTACAACATCGTCACCCAAAAAACGGGGAACCATTACGCCCTGGCCCTGCATTATGAAGCCGATTATAAACTGTGGAACCTTAAGACCGAAGCCATGGTGGTTTCCCATAATCCTGAAAATGTTGAAGGGGTTTCCGAAGAGATCATTACCATGGCCGCTTATGGTGCTCCTTACGAGGTCGCGGCAGATTTTAACCTCTACACGATTGCAGTTGCACGAAATGTGCCGGTGAGCTGGGGTCCTGTTTCGAACCTGCAGTTCTACAATGATTTTGGATATATGCAGAAAAAGGAAAATTCTTTTGAAGATTCTTTTATGAATGTGACGGGGGTGCTGGTGAGTGCCGGTAACCTCTATACGTATATTGACTATGCCGCAGGATATAACCACTCCTGGCTGGGAGGAAATTTCGTGAATGATTTCGCCGCAGGAAATCCCGATGCGAAATGGGAGGCGAGGTTCAATATAAATTTCGGATATTACTTCTAAACCAGGAGACATTAAAAACAATTGAATTATGGCTAAAAAGATCGTAAGAAGTGATGAACGAAAATCCATTATGGGGCTCAATGTTAACGGCCCGGTTTTTTTTACTTCTTCCATTATCATCATCATTAGTATTGCGCTAACCCTCATTTTTAGAGAACAGGCCGAAGATTATTTCGATACCATCCAGGCTTTTGTGGCCAATAACGGGGGCTGGTTCTTTGTTCTATGCGTAAATATTTACCTCGTTTTTGTAATCTACCTGGCTTTGAGTAAATTCGGGAGTATTCGAATAGGAGGAAAAGACGCCAAACCCGAATTCAAAACCCTCTCCTGGTTCGCCATGCTCTTTAGCGCGGGAATGGGAATAGGGCTGCTTTTTTGGAGTATAGCCGAGCCGGTGATGCATTTTATGAATCCGCCTCTTACCGAGGGGGGCACCCCGGCAGCGGCCCAGGAAGCCATGAATTTCACCTTTTTGCACTGGGGCTTTCATGCCTGGGGGATCTATGCCCTGGTAGGTCTTTCTTTGGCTTATTTCACCTATTCCCATGGGCTGCCGCTCACTATCCGGTCGGTGTTTTATCCGGTTTTAGGTGATAAGATCTATGGAAAAAGAGGGGATCTCATCGATATCTTCGCGGTGCTGGCTACCCTGTTTGGACTGGCCACTTCCCTGGGACTGGGGGTACAGCAGATAGCTGCCGGGCTGGGGCATGTATTCGGGATAGGCAGCGGCATCGTGACCCAGGTAAGTCTTATCGCAGGGATCACCGCCATTGCTACGATCTCTGTAGTGTTGGGAGTGGATAAAGGCGTGAAATTCCTGAGTGAATGGAACATGAGGATAGCTATTTTGCTGTTACTGCTTGTACTGGTCCTAGGGCCTACGATATTTATATTTCAGTCTTTCGTGCAAAATACCGGGAGCTATTTTTACAGCTTTTTAGAGATCTCCTCCTGGACAGAGAGCTATACCGGTAACAATTGGCAGAATGCCTGGACGGTTTTTTACTGGGGCTGGTGGATCGCCTGGTCTCCTTTTGTGGGCATGTTCATTGCCCGTATCTCAAAAGGACGGAGCATTAGGGAATTCATCCTGGGCGTACTCATCGTGCCGTCGCTTATTACCTTCTTCTGGATCACCGCCTTTGGAAGCACCTCTATTCAACAGGCCCTGGCAGGAAATGAAACCATTTTAAATGCCGTTGATGACAATGTGGCCACCGCGCTTTTTGTTTTCCTCGAAGATTTTCCTTTTGCGGTAGTGCTGAATATCATAGGGGTGATCCTTATCGCCGGCTTTTTCGTCACCTCCTCAGATTCCGGTTCCCTGGTGGTGGACAGCCTTACCTCGGGGGGGAAGATCGATGCCCCGGTGGGACAGCGGGTATTCTGGGCCGTGGCCGAAGGCGCTATTGCCGCTGTACTTTTAATAGGGGGTGGATTACAGGCCCTGCAAACCGCATCTATAGTCACGGGGCTGCCATTTGCCTTTATCCTGCTGTTCATGTGCTATTCCCTCTATATCGGGGTGCGGGATGAATACTTGAAAATTGAGGAAAAGAAGGCACAAAAGGAACTGGAGAGTTATGAGGAGGTGATCTCAGACATCATCAAAAAAAGGGGAAAAAACAATAAAGAAAATCAGTAAGCATACCACTATGAAAAAGATCAAAAACATACTCGTGGCTCTGGATCTTTCAGCTATAGATGAAAAACTCATCACCTACGGGTCTTTTATGGCTGAAAGGCTGCAGGCAGAGAACGTCTACTTTGTACACAACATCAAGAAATATGAGATCTCCGAACTCTTTGAAGAACACCTGAAGGATGTGAATCTGGATGAGGTGATCGGGGAGGAACTCAACGAGAAGGTAAAAGAACATTTTACGGCTTCTGCCAATTGGGAAGTCCTGATCTCTGAAGATCCCTACAGCGAATCCCTGATCAAATATATTGTAGAAAAGTACAACATAGATCTGGCCATAGTGGGGAACAAGAAACACGAAAAAGGGACGGGAGTGGTAAGCGGGAAATTACTGCGCCTGTTGCGCTGCGATCTCCTGACCATACCTGCAACAGCCCGGGAAAAATTAAATGTGATCTGGGCCGGAACCGATTTTTCGCATGATTCCCGCAAGGTCTTCAGGATCACCAAAGAACTGCAGGAGGGGCATGAGGTACTTTTGAAGGTGGTCCATGTCTACAGTGTACCCGTACAATTTTCTCCTTATGTCTCCCCGGAATCCATGGGCCCAAAGGTAGAAAAGCATGTAAAGGAAAAGTTCGATAAATTCCTGAAGAAACTGAATTATTCCGAAGCGATTGAACCCCTCATTTTTATGGGAAGGGAATCGGGTGCCGCGCAGAAGATCCTGGCCAATCTCAAAAAATCAGAAGTAGACCTGCTGGTGGTCTCAGACAAAGGCGGAAATACTTTTTCTCCTTTCGCGGTAGGAACGGTGACCGAGGAGTTGTTCAATGCCAATCTCGATGTGCCTTTATGGGTGGTCAAGTAACTATAAGGGGATCCTGGGATAATTCTGGATCTCTTTTTCTTCCTCACCCTGGACCTGAATAATACGACTGGGCCGGTGATTCTGTGCAACTTTCCTGGCTTCTTTGAGGGCATCTTCCTCTGTATCAAAAATCTGTATGATTTTATTCTGGTGGTCCAGAAACTGCCATTTGCCTTCTTTCGCTTTCCATTGCACGCGATACGTTCGTTCTTTGATAACCTCTTCTTTGTTTTTTATTAGTTCAAGGATCATCTTACCATCGCTGTAATTACCGCCGGGATAGAGCATGGGCAGCAAGGCGAAAAATGCGTAATACATGGAGAAATAGGTGAACTGATAGGTGAGCATTCCTGCTTCGAGAATGTCATTCTCAACAAGCAGGATCACAGCAATGGTGCTCAACAGGTTAAAAAGCGCCCCTCCCGAAAAAATAAGGATGTTCGCCAGCTTTTCTTTTCGTTCTATATTTTCAAAAGTGCAGAAGCCATACCAGAAATAGAACTGACGAATTTCAAGAATACCTCGTTTAAAGACGGGTTTTCCACTTCCTACCACCACCCTTATCTTCTTCGCTCCCATAAGCCGGGCAAAGAAAACGTGCCCCGCTTCATGTAAAATGGAAATGAGGGGCAGGACCAGGAAAAAAGCCAGCAGGAACTTCGGGATATCATTTATACCAAACATGGTTGATTTTTTTACCAAATGATAATTTATAAAATATAAATCCGGTCATTCTTAAATAAAATGAAAAAAGTTGTCGGTTGTGAGTTGTGAGTTTGTGGAGTGTGGAGTGAGCTTGCCTGAATAGGGTAGACCGTTTAGGGAGATTTCCACTTAACTAATCCCTAATCGCCAAATTTGTGGATATCTATTCCGTAGAAAATTTAGCAGGCGTTTTTCTAAATTCTATTTTTGGCTCCCTAAAAAAAAAGACATGAGCGTAATTTGGTATGAATGTAAGGTGAAATACAGAAAAACACACGAAACAGGAGAGCAGAAGGTTACCACAGACACGTACTTGCTGGATGCGGTATCTTATACAGAGGCAGAAGCCCGTCTCACCGAAGAGATGAAGGCCTATACGAATGAGGATTTCAGGATCATGAACATCAAGGTCGCGAATTTTTCAGAAGTACATCCCTTTGAAAATTCAGACAGGTGGTTCAAATCCAAGGTGTCTTTAGTTGCCCTTGATGAGGAAAGCGGAAAAGAAAGAAAAACAAACATGTATCTGCTTGTACAGGCCAATGATGTGAAAGAGGCTTTTGAAAATACGGAGAAGGCTATGGCCGATACCATGGGGGATTATTCTATCCCTGCGATTACAGAATCACCTATTTTAGACGTATTCCCGTATTTCACAGGAGAAGAAGAGCAGCTGGAGAAATTTAATGTCCTG
>JBEPWW010000054.1:0-11456 GCA_041642215.1 Salinimicrobium sp.
GACCTGACTTATGCCCCCAAACGTCCGTTGCAGACCCCGCAGCGGGAATGGCTGGCCACCGACCTCAGGGATTTTGTGGAAGAGAACCTGGAAAAGCTGCAGGATTCCCCCTTTGCCGACTGGTTTAAGCATGAGGAGCTTAACAAAGAATGGCAGGCCTACCTGGACGGGGATAACGACAGTAGTTTTCATGTGTGGCAGTGGGTGAATTGTTCGCTTGTGGCCACCGGGACCGGTGATTGTTCAACGTTCAATGGTTAGGGTTTTCAGTTCTCAGTTCTCGGTTGTCGGTTGTCGGTTGTCGGTTTTGGCCTGCGGCCGTTCTCAGTTCTCGGTTGTCTGCCTTCGGCAGGTAAACCTGCCCACCGGAGCTTTAGCGTAGAAAGGTCAGTTCTCATTTTTAGTCAGTTACCTGCGGCCGTTCCACATTCAATTTAAGGCTCGTCCACACGCAATCACGTTAGCACCGATTTGTAATCGGTGCCCAGTCGTTCCCAATGCCCCAATCCCCGATTAACCGCTCTCCCTTTAACCAGTCCCCAATTAACCGCTCTCCAATCACCATCCCCGGGACCACTTGCAAAAAACATTTCCCTTCCCCCATCCCTCTTCAAATTTTTGTCGTTAACTTTAAGAGACGTCAACCGGCAAACAGAAAATTCTAAGAGACAAATGGATAAGGCCAACGGAAAAGAACCAAAATACAAACTGGGAATAGCCCTAAGCGGTGGCAGCGCACGGGGGTATGCCCATATAGGAATTTTAAAAGCCCTGGTAGAAAACGGCATCGAGCCGGAGATCATCTCGGGCACCAGCATGGGGGCCGTGGTTGGGGTTCTGTATGCCGCGGGTTATACACCAATGGATATCCACAAGATCCTTACCCACAAACCGGTCTTTCGCGTGCTTGGGCTCTCCTGGAAACGCGAAGGCGCCTTAAAGATGGACAAGCTCAGGGAAGTGCTGAAAGACAATCTGCGGGAAGATGATTTTTCGGTCTTAAAGAAACCGTTCTGGGTGGGGATCACCAACCTCAATAAAGCAAGAAAAGAATTCAGGAGCAGCGGTCCTTTATTTGACTATATCCTTGCCTCGACCTCTGCTCCCATCATTTTCGCACCCAGGATCATTGACGGCATAAACTATGCAGACGGCGGGTTGCTTTGTAACCTGCCGGCTTCGGCCATCAGGAAGCATTGCAGGTTCCTCCTGGGGGCACATGTCAATTATCCGGGTACTGTGGAATCCATTAACGGGGTCACCGAGATGCTGGAACGGACGGTCCTGCTGGCGATCAACCAGAACGCCAAACCCGAAATGGAACTTTGCGACCACCTCATCGATCCCCCGGAGATGCAGCATTATTCCCTGTTCGATTTTAAAAAGGCAGAGGAATTGATCGAGGTAGGATATGAACACACCATGGAGAAGATACGTTCCGGCGAACTGCCGGCCGAAGACCTGAAAACCGTAGAGGCATAAAGACCCTTCCGGTCCATGACCGGAATTCTTTTAAGCTAAAAAGGGAGCCGGGCCTACTCGAAATTCCGCATCGCCTCCCGCCATCGCTTCTTAAGCTTTGTGAGAAGTGAAGGCTGCTGCTGGCCGTATCCTTTCCCATATTGCCCATACCCGTAGCCGTAGCCGTAGCCGTAACCATAGCCATAGCCGTATCCATACTTGGCGCGGTGCATGAAGTGGTTAAGCACAAAGCTGATGTTCTTCACTTCGCCTTTATTGTATTTCTCATTGATCACCTCCAGCATGCCGCGTTTGGTATAATCCTGTCTTACCAGGTAAAGGGTGGCATCGGCATATTTGATCAGGTTCAGGGCATCTGCCACCACTCCAATTGGTGGGGCATCCATGATGATGTAGTCATAACGCTGCCGCAGCTCGTCCATCAAAATATCCATGTGCTCGTTCATCAGCAATTCTGAAGGGTTGGGCGGGATAGGTCCGGAAGTGATCACGTCCAGGTGCGGCACCATGCTCGGCTGTATAATACTGTCTACCGACTCGTGCCCTATGAGGTAATTCACCAGGCCGTGTTCATTATCGATCTTAAAATCATCAAAGATCTTGGGTTTCCTGAGGTCGGCCCCTATCAGGACGGTTTTCTTTTCACTCAGCGCAAAAACCGTAGCCAGGTTCATGGCGCAGAAGGTCTTTCCTTCCCCGGAAACCGAGGAGGTCATCAACACGGTCTTGGACCCTGTCACTCCCTGCTTCCTGTACATGAACTGCAAACTGGACCGCAGTCCACGGAAGCCTTCGGCAATAGCCGACTTAGGTTTGGTAAATACAGCCAGGTTGGTATTCAGGCGGCTTCTTCCTATCATCCCCAGAATGGGGATAGGCGATAAACGCGCCACTTCCTGGGCGTTATGCACGTTGGTGTTCATGAATACCAGCAGGAATACGAAACTTAGGGGGATCAATCCCCCTACCATAAGGGCCATCACATAATTGAGCTGGGTATTGGGGCCTATTTGTCCGCCGCCGGTATCTTTGGCGGTATCGATCACCATCACGTCGCTCACGTTGGCAGCCTTCACCAGGCCTGCTTCACTCCTTTTCTCCAGGAACAGGTTATAGGTCTTTTCACTCAGGGAGTATTTTCGCTGGATCTTCATAAGATCCTGCTCTTCCTGGGGTAATTTTCGTATTTCGGTCTCGGCACTGGCAATATCGCGGTTGATGTTGCGCAGCTCCTGCCGCAACAGGTCCTGCGAAGAAGCCATGTTCTCCATAAGTACCGCCTTCACGGCGTTGATCTGCCGGTCAATATCTGCGAACACCGGGGAATTCTCCTGCAGGGAGTACTGGTACTTCCGGCGTTCCTCGGCCAGGGCCAGGATCCTTCCCACCCCACTCACGATACTACCTTCTGAAATTCCCGCCACCGAAGGGGCCGGCACATCTGAGTAGTCGTTCCGGTTCCTCAGGTAATCCCCCAGGGTCTCATAATAGGCCAGCTGCCGGGATACATCCTCCCGCTTGACATCCAGGTTGAGAAGCTTCGCGTTGAGCTGACTGCTTTCTGCGGAAATATCCATGATGGAATTCTGGTTGCGGAACTGGTTGAGTTCATCCTCCACCACCTGCAGCTCCATAGCCTTTACCGAAAGACTGCTGTCAATGAACCGGATGGTCTTGGTGGCAAAAAGGTTCTTTCGCTTCAGCATATTTTCGCTCAGGACACGCACAGAGCCGTTAAGGTAATCCACTATTTCGGCCTTGTTATCGCCGGTGAGGGACAGATTGAGAACCGAAGCTCCCTGGGACTGCGTATTGACCGCGATCCCTTTGTACCTGCCTACTACCCCATCGAAGTTCTTGAACTGCACGTAAAAAGGCTTATCCATTACCGGCTGCACATGGGTAGGGATCAGTTTCCCGCTAAAGAAAGGCAGCTCAATAGGCTCATTGAGGCGGAATTCTTTAGTGAATTCGCCTTTTTCAACCACCACCGAAGATCGCTCCTTGGTCCCATAATTCATGACTCCTACCTGGTCCCCTGAAAAACGGGTAGCAAGGGTGAAGGTTTCGGGTCCCGTAAAACGAATGGTGAAATTCTGGCCCAGGGCCTGATAGGCAGCAGTATCTGCCACTACCCTGAAGGGGGTCTGCCCGTAAGCATTCACCCGCTGATATTCCCCGTCCTGCTGGTACCCGATATAATACTGCAGGCGCTCCACTACTTCCTCGTTGTGGGTACGGGAGCGCAGGATGGTGATCGCCGTATTCACCTTATCTGATGTCCCACCCCAGTTAAAGGTAAGACTGGTATTGGTCGTAAAAAACGGGTTTTGATCGTCTTTTATGGAGATCGAGTTCCCCAGGCGGTAAACCGGCAACTTCCGCACATTGTTGTAGTAAGCCACTCCCAGGCTTATCCCTACTGAAAACAGGATAAGGAACCAGTAACTAAAAACCTTCAGTACAAAGCCTTTAAAATCAAAGGTGGAGCCTACATCTGATATGTGATCACTTTCATTTTCCATCTATAGCCGCGTAAATAATAATATGCTCGAAGTTAAAAAAGCCAGCACCATCGTAACGGTCCTGAAAGATTCCAGCCCGGTGGTTCCCAGTCCCCAGGATTTCTGGGGCAACGGGTTCACAATGATGAGATCATTGGGCTGTATGTAATAATACGGGGACCTCATAGCATCCATGCTGGTAAGATCAATATGATGCCTTTTTTCACCCCCCGGATATTTGCGTACGATCACCACATCTGTGCGGTCCCCAAACTCGCTAATATCCCCCGCATTGGCAATGGCTTCCATGATGGTCACCTGTTCTTTATAGATCACCTGGCTTCCGGGACCGATCTCCCCTATGGTAGTATACCTGATCCCTGCCAGCTTAACGGTTACGAATATGTTGGCCTGTTCTGTAAAATATTCGCGAAGCAAAGCCTCCTCTATTTTTTCCCGCACCTCTTCCACTGTGTATCCCAGGACGTTCACCTCCCCTAATGTGGGCACCCTGATATTCCCGTGGGAATCTACCAGGAAGCCGTCGTAGTACAACCGCTCCTCTCCCGTGGCATTGGGATTTTCCTCCCCTATAGGGTTGAACATCCCCACCAGTTCCTGGTCCATGGCCTTCACCCTAATGCTGAGCAGGTCATTGATCTGTATGCGATAAGGCTTTTGTATACGCTCCACAGCAATGATACTGTCTACTGCAGCCTCATTCTCCTGCAGGTATTTCAACCGCTTGGTGGGAACACAGGAGGACACAAAAATTAAAACCGAAACGATACAAAATAAATGCTTAACGCTCATTCAGGATAACATATGGATTAGACAAATATAGGTGATGCGGACTAATAATAAAATATTTATGGTTGTAATTGGTAATTATCTGTCTATATGTAAGTTATATCAAGCAGCAAACAACCTCCGATGGTCCTTTATTTTTAATGCAAATAAGGTGTGGCAGTAAGGCCACTCACTATCGCGATAACCTTTGGCCGGATCATCACCGGTTAATTTCTTATCATTTTCCACATTGATTTCTGGACACTAAACGCCTAAGACGACAACCTTCAGTTGAAGACCAAAAACGGAAAACAAAGAACCAAAGAAAATTAGCTACTTTTGCAAGAAAACCATTGCGTGAATTATCTATCAGTTGAAAAAATAGCCAAAGCATACGGAGAACGGGAATTGTTCTCAAATATTTCCTTCGGAATCAATGAAGGCCAGAAAGTGGGTTTTGTGGCCAAGAACGGGACCGGAAAAACCTCACTTCTTAATATACTTTCAGGAGCCGACACCCCCGATGAGGGGAAGGTGGTTTACCGGAAGGATATCACTGTGGCTTTTCTTCCGCAGGAACCCAACCTGGACCCAAAGCTCACGGTGGAGCAAACCATTTTCGCTTCAGACAACGAGATCCTCAAGGTCATCGAGCGTTACGAGAAGGCCCTGGAAAATCCTGAAGACACAGATGCCTATCAAAAGGCTTTTGAGCAAATGGAGGCACACCAGGCCTGGGATTTTGAGACCACCTATAAGCAGATCCTCTTCAAACTGAAGCTGGAAAACCTGCACGCCCGGGTAGGCAGCCTAAGCGGGGGGCAAAAGAAGAGACTGGCCCTGGCGGCCATGATCCTCAACAAGCCACACCTCATTATCATGGATGAGCCTACCAACCACCTCGACCTGGACATGATCGAATGGCTGGAGGAATTTTTTAGGAAAGAGAATTTCACGATCTTCATGGTCACCCACGACCGGTACTTCCTCGAGCGTGTGTGTAACGAGATCGTGGAACTGGAAGATGGCAACCTGTATACCTACAAAGGGAACTATTCGTATTACCTTGACAAGAAGGAAGAAAGGGTCTCCCTGGAACAAACCAATACCGATAAGGCTAAACAGCTTTTCAAGAAGGAACTGGACTGGATGAGACGGCAACCAAAAGCCCGTACCACCAAATCCAAATCAAGAATAGAGGATTTTCACGAGATCAAGGACCGGGCGAGCAAACGCCGCAATGATCATGAGGTACAACTGGAGATCAATATGGAGCGCCTTGGGAATAAGATCGTCGAGTTCCACAATATTTCCAAGAGTTTCGATAACATCCAACTGCTGGACAAATTCAATTACAATTTCCAGCCGGGAGACCGCATCGGGATCATTGGGAAGAACGGCACCGGAAAATCCACTTTCCTGAACATCCTCACCGGCAACCTTGAGCCAGACTCAGGAAAGATCGTGATTGGGGAAACCATAAGGTTTGGATATTATACCCAACGCGGGATCGAAGTAAAGGAAGGACAAAAGGTGATCGATGTGATACGGGAGTTCGGGGATTACATCCCGCTCAAAAAAGGCCGGCAGATCTCTGCACAGCAATTGCTGGAGCGGTTCCTCTTTGATCGTAAAAAGCAATACGACTATGTTGAAAAACTCAGCGGAGGAGAACGCAAGCGCCTGTATTTGTGTACCGTGCTCATACAGAACCCCAACTTCCTCATCCTGGATGAGCCTACCAACGACCTGGACATCGTAACCCTTAATGTACTGGAGAATTTCCTTCTGGACTTCCCGGGCTGCCTGATCGTCGTGTCCCACGACCGGTATTTCATGGACAAGATCGTGGATCACCTGTTCGTGTTCAAGGGCAACGCGCAGATCGAGGATTTCCCCGGAAATTATAGTGACTACCGCGAGTATGAAGCCAGCAGCGTACCCGAGATGGTGAGCAAGGCCGATCCTTCCACCGAAAAGCAAGACCTGAAAAAAGAAGCTGCCTCCGGCCTTACCTATAACGAAAAGAAAGAGTACAATAAGCTGGAGCGGGATATCCACAACCTGGAGAAAAAGAAGGTGGAGATCCAGCAAAAATTCCTGCAGGAACTCAGCGGAGAAGAGATCGACCAAACCTCCATGGAGCTCAAAAAAGTGGAAGACGAGATCGAAGAAAAAACAGAGCGCTGGTTTGAACTGGAAGCGAAGATGGAAAGCTGATTTGCCGGTAGGCTGTAGACGGTAGACGCTAGATATTTTTTGCTTATTGTTAATTGCTCATTGCTAATTGTTCATTGCTAACTGTCCCTTATGCACCTTTTTCTGGCCTATTTAAAATTCCTTTGGAGATCCACCAATCAGCACGGGGTACATTCGCCTTTTGTGTTCGGGCTGGTAACCCGGTGTTTCTATGATAAAAAGAGATATCCCGCATATGAGCATATTCGGCAGTACCGCCGGCATTTGTACCAAAACCACAGCAGCATAGCGGTGAAGGATCTGGGTGCCGGGAGCCGGATATTCGCTTCAGATGAGCGAAAGGTTTCAGCAATTGCAAAGAACGCGGGCATTTCATCAAAAAGGGCCCGGCTGCTAAACCGGCTGGTGCGATATCTACAGGTGGAACAGGCTCTGGAGCTGGGAACATCCCTTGGGATCGGCACGGCGGCCATGGCCACCGGGAATCAAACCCGGGTACTCAGCGTTGAAGGTTGCCCACAAACCGCCGCGGTCGCGCAAAAACAGTTCAGGGAATTCAGACTCGGCAATATCGACCTCAAGACAGCCTCCTTTGAACAGGTACTGGAAGAAATCTCCCCCGGCTTCGGGCAGGGGAACGACGAAGATCGGGGCACCCGGGAAAATCCTTCCCGCTTCGATATGGTGTACCTGGACGGCAACCATCAAAAGCAGGCCACCCTGGATTATTTTGAGTGTTTACTGCCGGCAGCCCATAATGATACCGTATTTATTTTTGATGACATCCACTGGTCGAAGGATATGGAGGAGGCCTGGGAGGAGATAAAAAAACACCCAAGGGTGAGGGTCAGTATCGACACGTTCCAGTGGGGCCTGGTCTTTTTTAGAAGAGAACAGGAAAAAGAGCATTTTGTGATCAGAGTATGACCAAGCATGCCGGGGGATCTGTTTTTCCAAAGCACAAAGTGTAACGAATCTGCCTGACCTGCGTCTTACGTAGTAACCGAATTTCAAGTCAACCTTATGAGCAGCGTAATCAAGATCAGGAAAATTACCCGGGACTTTTATCTGGGACAGGAAATCGTAAAAGTTCTAAAGGGAATAGACCTGGATATTGAGAAGGGCGAGTATGTGGCTTTTATGGGACCCTCGGGGTCGGGCAAGTCTACCCTCATGAACCTGCTGGGTTGTCTTGACACCCCCACTTCGGGCTCCTATGTCCTCAACGGGAAAGACGTGAGCCAGATGAGCGACAACGAACTGGCTGAGATCAGGAACAAAGAGATCGGATTCGTTTTCCAGACCTTTAACCTGCTTCCCCGCACCACCGCCCTGGAGAACGTGGCCCTGCCCATGGTTTACGCGGGAGCCTCCAGGACAAAACGCCGGGAGCGCGCAGAGGAAGTCTTAAGAAATGTAGGCCTGGCAGACAGGATGGACCATAAACCCAACCAGCTTTCCGGAGGACAGCGGCAACGGGTAGCGGTAGGCAGGGCCCTGGTAAACAAACCATCCATCATACTCGCCGATGAACCAACCGGAAATCTGGACTCCAAAACCTCATTGGAGATCATGAATCTTTTTGACGAGATCCACGCCGCAGGCAATACCGTGATCCTGGTCACTCATGAGGAGGAAATCGCCAGGCACGCCCATCGCATCATTCGCCTGCGGGATGGCATGATCGAAAGTGATGAAAGAAAGACAACAGAAGTACCCCTGTAAGAATTATACCCGCCTCAACGTCTTTAAAAAAGGCGATCTTTAGAGGATTTACCATTATAATTAGTATAGCGACAGCCAGCTGATCTTCGATGTTATTGATCTTGCAAACATTAGAGGATCTTCTTTATTTTTATTATATTTAACCAAAGAGACAAACCATGGGTGACTTTTTCGAAAATGAGATATTCCTGCTTTTAGCCTTCCTGTTTGTGGTCCTGGCCCTTGTGCTTTACAACAGGAGCAGGATACGCAGGAAGCGCAATGGTCGCCAGCAGCGTAGTTTTCGTCAACGCTACAAGGAGAAAAAAAGCCAGAAAGAAGGCTAAGCTTTTTTCCCTTATTTTGCTGCCCCGGTCCTCTTTTTTGAAGCCTGAGGACATGACGATCTGTACAGAGCCTTCTACTCTCCCTAATTTTATTAAATTCGCTGTTTCTCACTTAGGTGAAGGCAGGAACTTTCTAAAAAAACTTTGAAACACTTATGAAGATTTACACCAAAACAGGAGATAAAGGAACCACTGCTTTATTTGGCGGCACCAGGGTCCCCAAGCACCATATACGCATTGACAGCTACGGGACTATCGATGAGCTTAATTCTCACCTGGGCCTGTTGCGTGACCAGAAGATTGATGCCCGCAGTCATGAAATGCTGCTCATCATACAGGAACGCCTTTTCACCATAGGCTCCATTCTGGCTACAGACCCCGACAAAGCGGTCCTGAAAAGCGGAAAAGAACGATTGAACATTCCCAGGATCGCTGCAGAAGATATCACGCTGCTGGAGCAGGAGATGGACAGCATGAATGACGAACTGCCGCCTATGACACATTTCATACTTCCCGGGGGACATCAAACCGTGTCATTCTGTCACATAGCCCGCTGTGTTTGCCGGCGCGGGGAGCGGCTGGCCACTGCTTTGTATGAATTAGAACCTTTTGACGAGGCCGTTTTACAGTACCTGAACCGCTTAAGTGATTACCTCTTTGTACTGGCACGAAAGTTGTCTAATGATTTGCAGGCCAAAGAAATTCAATGGATCCCGAAAAAAGAATCCTGACCTGATCATAAGCCTTGGCCTCCTTCTAAAACTCATAAAACCCAAAATTTTTAAAGTTTCAGAAAAACGTTCTTAAAATTAATGATAAATAATAGATTTTTTTCTTGACTATCTCGTCAAAAAATTTATTTTTGCAAAAATTAAAACCGATTAACCGATGTATTGGACATTAGAATTAGCATCCTACTTAAGCGATGCGCCATGGCCCGCCACAAAAGATGAGTTAATTGATTATGCCATCAGGACGGGAGCTCCGCTGGAGGTGGTTGAAAACCTGCAGGCGATTGAAGACGAAGGAGATTCCTATGATTCAATTGAGGAAATCTGGCCCGATTATCCCACAGATGAGGATTATCTTTGGAATGAGGATGAATATTAGCATACACAAAACATAAAAATAGAAGGAAAAAGTCTCATAAATGAGGCTTTTTTTTTGCGTACATTTGACATATTAAAACAATAAAAACTATGAGTTTTTTAGATTCAGTACTGAAAGTTTTTGTTGGCGACAAATCCAAAAAGGACATAGGAGAAATTCAACCGATTGTGAACAAGATCAAATCGCTTGAAAAGGAATATGAGAGCCTGAGCCTGGATGAGCTTCGCGGCAAGACCCAAACTTTCAAAAACAAAATAAACGAAGCCCTTAAGGAAGTACACGAGCAGATAGATTCCCTTAACGCCGAAGCAGATGCCTCTGAGGAGATCATTCGCAAGGAAGAGATCTATGCCGAAATAGATGCCCTGAAGGACCGGGCCTATGAAATTTCTGAGGAAGTCCTCAATGAGATCCTGCCCGATGCCTTCGCAACCATCAAGGAAACCGCAAGACGCTTTGTGGACAACCCACAACTAAAAGTCACCGCCTCTGCCTTTGACCGGGAACTTTCAGCAGAAAAAGATTATGTGAACCTGGATGGCGACCATGCAGTATGGAACAACTCCTGGGACGCGGCCGGAAAGCCCGTCACCTGGGATATGGTTCATTATGACGTGCAGCTTATTGGTGGGGTTGCCATGCACCAGGGCAAGATCGCCGAGATGCAGACCGGGGAAGGAAAAACCCTGGTGGCTACGCTTCCTATGTACCTCAACGCCCTTACCGGCAACGGGATACACCTGGTAACGGTCAACGATTACCTGGCTAAACGTGACAGCGCATGGATGGCACCCATCTTCCAGTTCCACGGACTTACCGTTGACTGTATCGATTATCACCGGCCTAATTCGGCTGCACGTAGAAAGGCGTACAATGCCGATATCACCTACGGAACCAATAACGAATTTGGGTTCGATTACCTGCGTGACAATATGTCCCACGCTCCCGATGACCTGGTACAACGACCACACAATTTCGCCATCGTGGATGAGGTGGATTCGGTATTGATCGATGACGCCCGTACCCCCCTTATTATTTCGGGGCCTATACCCAAGGGAGACGTGCACGAATTCGACCAGTTAAAACCGGCCATCGCCAATATTGTGGAAGTACAGCGGAAACACCTCACCGGAGTTTTGGCAGAAGCCAAGAAACTCATCGCCGACGGGAATACCGAAGATGGTGGATTCAAATTACTGCAGGTACACAGGGGACTTCCCAAGAATAAAGCCCTTATAAAATTTTTGAGTGAGGAAGGTATCAAACTGCTGCTCCAAAAAACCGAAAACAAGTACATGGCAGACAACAACCGGGAAATGCC
>JBEPWW010000055.1:0-11425 GCA_041642215.1 Salinimicrobium sp.
GTTAAAACCATTTTAAAATATATAATTATAAACATTATATTCTTTATTTTAGCAGTGATCGCAGCGATCTTTTCAATCGTGGTATCCTTTGCAATATATTAGAACATGATACAGCAGATTACTAGAGGCATTAAGATTTCTATAGAAACCAACTTCGAAGGAACTTTTCAGAAGAATTACCGCCTGCATTTTGCATTTGGATATAAGATCACCATTGAAAATCAGAGCAAGGATTCAGTGCAGCTCACCAGCAGGTTCTGGAAAATAAAAGATTCGCTAAACCGCACGCAGACGGTAGAGGGTGAAGGCGTGGTAGGACAAAAACCCGTGCTTAAACCTGGAGAATCCCACACCTACAGGAGCGGCTGTCTCTTGAATTCCCCCTTCGGGTCAATGAGCGGTTTCTATAATATGGTCAATTTCACCTCCACCCGTAAGTTTCGGGTAGCCATCCCCAGTTTTAAATTGAGTGCTCCTTTCGCTTTGAACTAAGGCAGATCAGAAATTAAAAACAGTTTCAGACATTTTCCCCTCCAGCAGGTCGTTATACAACATAGTGACTCCATTTCCGCTATTGGTGATCTGAGTGATACTTTGCGTCTTTACGAAGCTACGATCCATGATGAGATCCCGTTCTGGATCACCTACTCCCCCGGTGGTATGGAACTTCCACAGAGATTCGGGATTAGAAATGTGCTCCTCCCGGAAAGCAGCAAACCACTCCTGCCTTTCCCGTTTCATTTGTGAGGTGTAAAGAGGGGAAGAAGACCAGATATGCTCCCTGATCTCCAGGTCTTCAAAATGTTTTTCCTCTCCATCCCAGACAAACTGTACAAACCGCAACGCCTTCTTCCAATCCACTCCAATAATGGTAAACGGCTCGATATTGAAAAAGGAGGATTCCTCCAGATTTTGTTGGAGATCGACAGCTGCAAGCAATTCCCGAACCACTACTCCCCTGCTCTTACGGTAAGGTGGATTCCTGTCATGTTTTTCAAATGCCCCGTTGAGCAGGCAAATACACCTTTGCCGCTCACTCACACCAATCCATGTACCCCCCGCCACCTCATCCCGGGGGTATAGCATTCTCACCCCCTGTTCCATATAAACTGAAGGGGCCAGGGTTTTTCTGCCGGAAGCCTCATCCCGGTTAGAAGTCAGGACAAAACCCTTTTCTACCTGTCGCAGTGGAGTTAATGTAACGGTACACATTTTATGAAATTAATAAGATTTCCCGTTTTAAAACCCAAATTTTGCCTAAAATTCGGTTTTACTATTGGGATCCAAAATTCTTTTAATTTTTTTACATTTACGAACAATATATGAACTAAGTCTAAATTACAGAAATACTATGGGAAAAGGCGTATTCCGAGTTCCAGAAGCAATTAATGAGCCTGTCAAGTCTTATGCTCCGGGAACTCCCGAACGAGAAGAAGTCCTTAAAGTGTATAAGGAATTGTGGAATTCAAAAGTAGAGGTCCCTCTATACATTGGAGGGGAAGAAATAAAAACAGGGGACACCGCCCCTATGAATCCCCCTCATGACCACCAGCATCATTTAGGGAATTATCATAAAGCTTCAAAGGAACATGTTGAAAAAGCGATCTCAACGGCCCTTGAAGCAAGAGAAAAATGGGCTAACCTGGAATGGGAACAGCGCGCGGCTGTTTTTTTAAAAGCAGCAGAATTGATTGCCGGACCGTACCGGTATAAGATCAATGCCGCGACCATGATCGGGCAATCCAAAAACATTTTCCAGGCCGAGATCGATTCAGCTTGCGAACTGGTGGATTTCCTCCGCTTCAATGTTGAGTATATGACCCGCATCTATGAAGAACAGCCCGAATCCAGCTCAGAAGCCTGGAACCGGCTTGAGTACCGACCTCTCGAAGGTTTTGTATATGCGGTAACCCCTTTTAACTTTACCGCCATTGCGGGTAACCTTCCTTCTGCCCCTGCCATGATGGGGAATGTAGCGATCTGGAAGCCGAGTGATTCGCAGGTGTATTCTGCACAGGTGATCATGGAAGTGTTCAAGGAAGCCGGGATGCCTGACGGGGTGATCAATATGGTCATGGGAGATCCAAAAATGATCACCGACACCATCCTTGCCAGCCGTGATTTTTCAGGTATCCACTTTACCGGAAGCACCACCGTATTCAAGAATATCTGGAAACAGATAGGTGAGAACATCCATAACTACAGGTCGTATCCACGCATTGTGGGGGAAACCGGAGGAAAAGATTTCATCCTGGCGCACCCTACCGCAAGACCAAAGCAGGTAGCTACAGCGATCTCCCGCGGGGCTTTTGAGTTCCAGGGCCAGAAATGTAGTGCCGCCTCCAGGGTATATATCCCTAAGAGCATGTGGGAAGAGGTGAAGAACTATGTAGTGGAAGATCTCAAATCCTTTAAAATGGGATCTCCGGAAGACATGAGCAATTTTATCACAGCTGTTATACATGAAGCTTCGTTTGATAAACTGGCAGGTTTTATTGACCGCGCAAAAGAAGATAAGGATGCCGAGATCATAGCAGGAGGAAATTATGACAAATCCAGGGGTTATTTTGTAGAGCCTACCGTCATCCTTACCTCTAATCCTAAATACAGTACCATGTGCACCGAGTTGTTTGGGCCGGTGGTGACTGTTTACCTCTATGAGGATGACCAGTGGGAAGAAACCATGAAACTGATCGATGAATCGGAGTATGCCCTTACGGGAGCCATCCTTTCCCAGGACCGTTATGCCGCAGCCGAAGCGACCAAAGCATTGCAGAATGCCGCCGGAAACTTCTACATCAATGACAAACCTACCGGTGCAGTTGTAGGTCAGCAGCCATTTGGTGGGGCTCGTGGAAGCGGAACCAATGACAAAGCAGGATCTATCCTCAACCTTTACAGATGGATCTCGCCAAGAACGATCAAGGAAACCTTTGTAACACCTACAGATTACAGGTATCCATTCTTAGGGGAATAATCCTTACAAAGAAATCCTAAATCAAGACCGCCGAAAATGCTTTTTCCGGCGGTTTTTTTTGCTCCCATTTAAATTTAAAAACCTGTCCTGTTAAGATCGTCCTAAAAGTTTAACAGAATCGTGCGAATTTTAGCCATAAAATTCTGACATATATTAAGTTAAAAAACAAAAAACTCCCTGGAACGCTCTTCTTTAGCGAGTTTTATCACGCTTTACCGAAATATTATTTTTTTGCCACTAATATGCAGTAACTTAGAGTGTTAAATACCCGATTTGTATTAACACAGAAGCTTTCCCCTACCTTTAAATGCTGCGATTATTATGGTGAAAAAATTACTTTCTGTTACTCTTCTTTTTCTCATTTTTATGCTGGCCTCTGGTACAGGTTACGCTCAGTGCCCTACTTCAGTAAGCATTTCTGCTGACCCGGGGCCCGAGGTCTGTGAAGGAACTGAAGTGACCTTTACTGCCACAGCTACCGGCGGGTCCGGCTACACCTATGAATGGTACAAGAACACCTCTAAGGTCATCGGAGAAACCGGTTCAACTTACACGCCCACTACCCTCTCCAACGGGGATACGATAAAAGTAATGGTCTCATCCAGTGAGGTCGATGATTGTACTCCTGTAGAAAGTCAGGTAACTATGACTGTGAATGAGGAAGCGGTGGTCTCCTTTAGTATCAATGCCTCTGCCACTACTATTTGTGCAGGTGAGGCGGTCATCTTTTCTCCGGGTCCCATCAACAATGGCGGCACTTCCCCTTCTTACCAGTGGCTTGTAAACGATGCTGCTGTTAGCGGGGCTACCAGCAAGGAATTCACCACATCCTCCCTGAATGATAAGGACCGTGTATCTCTGGAGGTCACCTCTTACGTAAAATGTGCCACTCCTGTCCCTGCCAAAAGTTCAAATGAAATAGAGATTACCGTTCAGCCCGATGCCACCATCAGTCTGGCTTCAGGAAATACAGAGCAGACTGTTTGTGTCAACACATCCATTTCTGCTATCACCTATAATATTGGGGGCACCGGAAATGATGCAACCGTGACGGATCTGCCTTCCGGGGTTACGGGAAGCTATTCCAACGGGAAATTCACCATCAGCGGTTCCTCAGATTCCCCCGGAACATACAATTATACGGTGACAGCTACCGGCACCTGTGCCGATTCAGAAAGTCTGACCGGAACCCTTACCATCGATCCCGATGCAACGATCAGTGAGCCTTCCAATAAAGACCAGACGGTTTGCATCAATACCGCGATCAGTTCCATAGATTATAATATAGGTGGCGGAGGAACAGGAGCGGAGGTGACAGGACTGCCGGACGGGCTCAGCAGTTCCTTCAGCAATGGAGTATTCCGTATCAGCGGAACTCCCACAGAAGCGGGTGATTTTAGTTATACAGTAAGCACCACCGGTACCTGTGCCCAGGTTTCCACCTCCGGAACGATCAGCGTCACACCCGATGCCAGCCTTACAGAACCGGCCAATATTAATGAAGTGATCTGTATTGATCAAACGCTGAACAGCATAAGCTTCACGATTGGTGGCGGGGCAACAGGAGCCTCGGTTTCCGGTTTACCTGCCGGAGTCTCCGGTTCCCTCAGTAGCGATCAATTTACCATTAGCGGCACACCCACAGAATCGGGAGAATTCACATACACGGTGACCACTGCGGGATCCTGTGTACAGGATTCTGCCACAGGGACCATTAGCGTCACCGCGAATGCTACCATCAGCGAACCTGCCAACAAAGACCAGAGCCTTTGTATAGATTCTGCCCTGGATGGGATCGTCTTTACTATAGGCGGCGGAGCCACTGGAGCAACGGCCTCAGGTCTGCCTGCAGGGCTGCAAACGGCTTTTACAGGTGACCAGTTGACCATCAGCGGCACTCCCACCGAATCCGGGGTTTTTGAGTACACAATAAGCACTTCAGGAACCTGTGTTCAAACTACGGCAACCGGCACCATAAGCGTCACGGCGAATGCCGGCATCAGCCAACCTGCCAATAAGGATCAAAGCCTGTGTATCAATTCATCCCTTAACTCCATAAGCTTTACGGTTACAGGGGGTGCAACAGGAGCCACAGTTTCAGGATTACCCGCGGGCGTAGAGGCTGCTTTTAGCGGAGATCAGCTCAATATCACAGGCACTCCCACCGAATCGGGAACCTTCGGTTACACCGTATCCACGACAGGAGACTGTGTGCAAACCTCCACCACAGGAACCATTACGGTTAACCCCGATGCCACCCTGGAATTGATTTCCGGCCCCAGTACGCAGACGGTTTGTGCCGCAGGCGGGGTTTCAGACGGAGCGATCACCCCTATCGTATATTCCATAGGAGAGACCGGTACCGGCGCCGAAGTCAGCAACCTTCCTTCGGGTATCACCGGCAGCTATAACAGTTCTGATAACACTTTTACGATCAGCGGTTCCACCACCTCTACCGGAACCTTTAACTATACCGTCACCGCCACCGGATCCTGCGGGGGTTCTCAGGAACTCACCGGCTCCATCACGGTGACCGGAAACCTGACCCCAGCGGTTTCTATCGCTTCCGGGGACGACAACAACATCATTTGTTCCGGGGGTTCGATCACATTTACTGCTACTCCCGAAAATGGCGGATCTACTCCCCAATACCAGTGGCAGATCAATGGTAATAATGTGGCCGGGGCCAACAGTGCGACCTTCTCAACAACCGCCTTACAGGATTCAGATATTGTATCTGTTATATTGACCTCCAGTGAAACCTGTCTGACGACTCAAAGTGCAGCCAGTAACTCCATAGAGATCCAGGTAGATGATCCTGTCACGGGAGAGACACCTGTCTTTAGTACGGAACCCGGAACAAATCCAACAGGAATAGGCCCTGTGGCCTCAGGCCTCACCTATACGGTAGATCCTATTCCTGGAGCTACTTCCTATCACTGGGTTTTCCCTTCAGGATGGACAATCACTGCAGGGGAGAACACCAACACGGTAACCGTTACGGCCGGGAGTACGGCAAAATCCGGAAACGTTACTGTGGTTGGCCGAAATGAATGCGGGGATTCGAATCAAACCAGTCTGGAACTCAATGTTGATAGCTTTGCCTATGCATCTGCCGGGCCCGACCAGGTGGTTTGCGCAGGAACAACCTTCATCCAGCTTGCAGGAGAAATAGGCGGGGTGATCACCAAACATAACCAGTACGAATGGAGTGCAGATGTAACCGGGGGAACTTTCCCTTCAGGAAACAACAAACTTAACGGCGAATATACACTACCTTCCTCCATAGTCAATGGCGGTGTGGTTAATGTGACGATCACCACCATTGATCCAGACGGGCCTTGTGAAGCGGTGACAGATACCATGCAAATAACCGTATTGGCCAGTCCTGAAATCAGCAGCCCCGATAATAAAGATCAGACCATATGCCTGGATTCCCCTCTCGATCCTATTGATTTCAACATAAGTGGTTCAGGGAATGGAGCCACCGTCACCGGCTTACCCGCAGGCATAACCGGAAATTATGCAGGTAACATTTTTACCCTCAGCGGTATCCCTACAGAATCGGGCAGCTTTAATTATACGGTAACTACCACTGCCCCGGAAACCACTTCAGGCACCTGCACTCAGGCCACCCAATCCGGCACCATAACCGTTAATCCGCTTCCTTCGGTCACCCCACCCGCAGATGTCGTGGCATGTAACGAGGGAACCATCGCAGAGATCATCTTATCAGGGAGTGGAGTGGCAGGCACCACTTACCATTGGGAGAACAGCAATCCTGACATTGGTCTGCCGGCAAGTGGAAGCGGAAACATCGCCTCCTTTACGGCAAGCAACACCTCGAGCAACCCCGTGACGGCCACCATAACCGTCACCCCGGTAGCCAGTGGCTGTCCCGGACCACCTGAAACCTTTACGATCACGGTGAACCCAACCGCTACAGTGACCAAACCCGATAATATTGTTGCCTGTAATGATGGCAGCATTTCACAGATAAGTTTCACCGGCAGTAGTGTTTCGGGAACCACCTATCAATGGTCGAATGACAACACCGCAATAGGTTTGGGAGCCAACGGCACAGGGGATATCGCAGCCTTTACCGCCCAGAACAGCGGCATAGAGCCTATCACTGCACAGATCACGGTAACTCCTATTGCCAATGACTGCGAAGGTGTTGCTGAAACATTTACCATTACCGTGAATCCGACTCCTGTGGCGGATAAACCGACAAACATCACAGCCTGTAACGGGGAGACTGTATCTGAAACCATACTTTCCGGAGCCGTAAATGGCACCACCTATACCTGGTCAAACAGCAACACCTCCATAGGATTAGCTGCTGAGGGAACAGGAAACATCCCTTCATTTGATGCCACCAATACCACCAGTCAGCCTGTAACCGCCACCATCACCATTATTCCCACTGCCAATGCCTGTGAAGGTCCGGCAGAGACCTTTACTATAACCGTAAACCCGAACATCACCGTTACCAAACCTGAAGCCGTAGTAGCCTGTGACCAGGAATCGGTCTCAGGAATCAGTTTTTCCGGTTCCGTAACAGGAACTTCATACAAATGGGTCAATGATAATACTTCTATAGGACTGGCAGCAAGTGGCACCGGGGACATTGCTGCTTTTACCGCAACCAATTCCACAAGCGCTCCCATAACCGCTAATATCACGGTTACCCCTTATGTAGATGATTGTGAAGGCACTCCCGAAAACTTCACTATAACCGTGAATCCTACTCCTACGGTAACCCAGCCGACAGATATAGTTGCCTGTGATCTGGAATCCATCCCTGCCATAAGTTTAGGAGGAAGCAGTGTAAACAATACCGTTTACAACTGGAGCAATGACAATACGGCTATTGGGCTGTCGTCGAGCGGTTCAGGAGATATCCCGGCTTTTACCGCCACCAACGATTCCGACTCCCCTATAACAGCTACCATTACCATAATTCCCGTTGCAAATGATTGTGAGGGGCCACAGCAAAGCTTCAGCATTACAGTCAATCCAACCCCCACTGTGACGAATCCGGGTAATATGGTCGCCTGTAACGGGGAATCTGTTTCAGAGATTATCCTTTCGGGCAGTGTTAGCGGGACCAGCTACACCTGGAGCAACAGCAACGAAGCCATCGGGCTTGCTGCAGGAGGCACAGGAAACATTCCTGCCTTCACCGCTACTAATTCCAATACCACCAACGACCCCATCACCGCGACCATCACCATCACTCCAGAAGCCAACGCTTGCGAGGGCGGAGTTGAAGAATTTACAATTACCGTCAATCCCACCACCACTGTGACGGTGGGAGAAGATCAGACCATCTGTTCTACGGGCACTGCTACAATGGCCGCCAGCCTTGGAGGCGGAGCCACCTCCGGAACCTGGTCCACGAGTGGCTCAGGGGTTTTCAGTGATCAGACCCCTACTGCTGTTTATACCCCCAGCAGCACGGATATTAATACAGGCGCGGTAACCCTTACCTATACAACCAATGATCCTGATGGCCCTTGTAACGCTGTAAGTGATTCCCTTATCCTCACCATAAAGGAAGAAGTAGTGATCACCACACAACCCCAGAATGTTGGAGTTTGTGTTACCAACCAGGCCAGCCTAAGCGTTGTAGCCTACGGGGACGACCTTAGCTACCAGTGGTATAAAGGAAATGCGCCCGGAACCGCTGTTGCTGATTCAGGGAACATTTCGGGAGCAAATGAAGCCGAATTAAAATTCAATCAGGCTAAAATGAGCGACGCCGGCACCTACTATGTGGTAGTAAGCGGGGATGATTCCTGTGAAGCCATAACTTCAAGGGAGGTTACCCTGAACGTCAATGAGGACATAAATTTTGAGACCCAGCCTGTATCCCAAACCGTCTGTGAAGGGACCGATGTCACTTTCACGGCAGTAGCCACGGGCTCTATAGAATCTTACCAGTGGAGAAAGAACGGAAATCCTATATCGGGGGCGAACAGCGCTTCTTACACCATCACAAGTGCCACTGTGGAAGATTCAGACACCTACGATCTTGTGATCACCGGCACCGGAGGAACCTGTCCTGAAGCGTATTCTGAAATTGCGACTTTAGTGGTCAATCCCGCCCCGGTTATAACCAGCATTGGAGAAGATATTCAAATGTGCGTGAACGGGGAGGGTTATGTGATTTCCGGTGGTGCCAGCGTAAGTGACGCTGCTTACATCGAATGGACGGTCCCTTCAGGAGCAGGAACAATCAGCGATGCTACCTCATTAACAGATGCTACCTTTTCTCCTGCCGAAAATGTCTCCTCTCCAATTATCCTGACCCTTACAGCATATGGTCTGGAAGGATGCGCAGAGGTAAGTGCAACGAAGGAAATTCACCTCGAGCCGCTTCCAACAGTAGACAGTATTACTTATGACGGGGGAAGCATTGAATTCTGCGACAATTCTGATGTTGTCGCCCCGGTTGTATCAGGAACCAATGCATTCGAAGGCGGTACTTATTCATGGAGTCCGGCCGCAGGGGAAGCAGCCGGCAATATGCTGCTCCTGGTAACAGCTCCTGAAACAGGATATGCTCCGGGCGCCATTAAGGCCGGTAGTGATCCGGGGGTCTACGATATCACCTATTCCACTCCTGCCGGTGCGATCTGCGAAGTGGTAAGCAAAACTATTCAGATAAGTATTACAAAATTACCGGTTGCGAGCTTCACCTATGCCGATTCCCCTTTCTGTAAGACCTCGGCAAATCCTGTCGCCATACTGGACGAAGGCAGCACCTCCGGAATCTTTAGCAGTACAACCGGCCTTCTCTTTGCCGATGATTCAACGGGAGAGATCGATCTTGCCGGCAGTACTGCCGGAACGTATACCATTACCAACACCATTGTGGCAGCGAATGGTTGTGAGGAGGTTTCTGATTCATTTGAAATTACCATAAATGAGGAACCTGTTGCCGATTTCGCGTATTCTGAATCTCAGGTCTGTTCAGATTCTCCTGATCTAGAACCCATATTTACAGGGGATGCAGTTCCAGGCGTATTTTCAGAAAAAAACGGGGATAACGGGATCAAATTCGAAACAGCAACAGGAAAAATAAGTGTTTCCGAAAGTGAACCAGGGAATTATATCATAGTAAACACCCTGGAAATAGAAGGGGATGGGTGTGAAGCCGTTAGTGCAGAATTTTCTATCAGCATAAACCAAAAACCCGATCCTGTATTCACTTATAACAATGGTGGAGGTTACTGTATTACAGATGGAGTTGCCTCAGTAACCGAAGGCTTTGAAACCGGCGGCACTTTTTCCAGTGCAAGCTTAGGTTCCTATTTAGACGTAACCACGGGAGAGATCAACTGGAGCGCTACGAACACTAGCATAACTGGAGATCATAAGGTCATCTACACAATAGAAGGCACAGGCGGCTGTGAAGATGTTTTCCACGAGGTCATCATTAATATAGCCCCAGAACCCATAGGCGGGGAATTGAACTTTGAAGGCTTTGGCAGGGTTTTAGAAACCTGCTCCAATCCGGGACCGGATTACTCGGTTTCTTTGAACCTCACCGGTCAGACAGGGCAGATCATCCGCTGGCGATACGCCGAAAGTTCTCATACCGCCTGGACAACCATTTTGCAAAATGGAGAGAATTATACGGGAACAACTCTCACCGCTGAGCAGATTAGAAATTTAGGGATCAACGAAACCACTATTTTTGAAGTAGAGATAGGGAGCGGAGCCTGTAGCCCCAATGTTTATTCTCAAAATGCGACGCTCAGCATCATCTCTTCTGATATTTCGCCTAACCCGGTAACAGCTACCCCAGGGGTGGTGTGTACCGGTGAGGAAGTGACCCTCACTGGCAGTACCGGTTATGGAAGTGGTTCTGACATTGTGGGCGGGGCTTTCGACAATTCTGCCATAACCAACCACGGGTGGCGAATAAGAAGGGATGGCAGCACCAAGGATCTTAACTTCGATTCCAGTGCCGATAATACGAGACCCAGTTTGTGGTTGCGAACCAATCCTCATGATTTCCATACAGCCGATATCCACACCCATAAACTTACGCTCCAAAGATGGGATTCAGGTGCCGAAGACAATAAAGGTTTTGCCATTGTCTCCGGAAACAACCCCTCAACTATGGAGACCCCTGTATTCAATACCTACGCAATGGAGGAGGCTACCCTCACCTTTGATCAGGCTTATAATTTAACAGCCGGGGATACGATAAGGGTGGAGATCTCCACAGATGGCGGAGAAACTTACTCCACCATATTATATGAAGTATCGGGTCCTGCGACCAGTAAAAATTACGGGAATTTCGGCACATCCACAGCCTCCGAAAATAACATCAGCATTGACCTGTCCTCATACCTGGGACAGGAGAACCTGAGGATCCGTTTCCACTACATGGGACAACGGGACGGGGCCATTTGGGCGGTGGATGATATCAAG
>JBEPWW010000056.1:0-11416 GCA_041642215.1 Salinimicrobium sp.
TTCACAGTTTTGCTTCGTGATCAATCCTTCTGCAATAACCGCTTCTGTTAAACGGGGAAAGTGGAGGGTCTGGCAACGGGAACGAATGGTCTGAATGATGTTTTCCTCCTCTTCGGTGATCAGCAAAAAAAGGGTTTTTTGAGGTGGTTCTTCTATGAGTTTAAGAAGCTTATTGGCTGAAGACGTATTCAGCTTTTCTGCCATCCATAGTATCATCACCTTATATCCTCCTTCATAGGACTTCAGGGATAAAGATTTTACGATCTCCTGGGCTTCATCTACCCCTATTTGTCCCTGTTTATTTTCTATTCCCAGGGTTTGGTACCAGTCAAAAAGATTTCCGTAGGGGGTCTCCTGAACGAATTTTCTCCATTCTTCCATGAAGTTACCCGAAACGGGATGTTTCTTGATCTTGTCATTGGGGGCAACAGGAAAAGCGAAATGAAGATCGGGGTGTGACAGGTTTTGCATTTTAAGATTACAGGCCGAATTCCCGGTATTATTTTCGCCTCCGTTATTTTGACAAAGGACGTATCGGGCATAGGCAATGGCCATAGGCAGGGTTCCACTGCCTGCAGGTCCCACGAATAATTGAGCATGGGGAATACGGCCATTATCGGCTGTGGTGGTCAGGTGGCTTTTAATATGCGGTAAGCCTAAAACTTCAGAAAATTGCATAAGCAAAGATAAAATTTCTCAACACTTTTGTATCTTGTGTAATCATTAACTTTACAACAAAAATACATTCTTATGAAAACCTTGAGCGACTTCAATTTTAAAGATAAAAAAGCCCTAATAAGAGTAGATTTTAATGTGCCTTTGAAGGACCAGGAGGTAGGGGATACCAGCAGGATAGAAGCTGCAAAACCTACGGTTAAAAAGATATTGGAGGACGGTGGTAGTGCCATATTGATGTCACACCTGGGACGGCCTGAAGGAGTGGAGGAAAAGCTTTCCCTGAAGCATATCGTGGACAAGGTTTCTGAAATTTTTGATGTGAAAGTTAAATTTGCCTCAGACAGTATAGGTGAAGAAGCCAAAAAAGCAGCTGCAGACCTGCAGCCGGGGGAGGTCCTGTTATTGGAAAACCTACGATTCCACCCCGAGGAGAAGAAAGGCGACGAAGGTTTCGCAAAGGAATTGGCTTCCCTGGGAGATATTTATGTGAATGATGCTTTTGGGACGGCTCACCGGGCCCATGCCTCAACAACAGTTGTTGCGCAGTATTTTAAAGATAAGTGCCCGGGAATTTTACTGGCCAAAGAGATCGAGAATATGGAAAAGGTGCTTGGGGACGCTAAAAAACCCTTTACGGCAGTTTTGGGAGGGGCAAAGGTATCCACAAAGATCACTGTCATAGAAAGTATATTAGACAAAGTAGACCATCTCATCATTGGAGGAGGTATGACCTATACCTTTATAAAAGCCAAAGGAGGTAAAATAGGAAGTTCGCTGGTCGAAGAAGATAAGCAGGACCTGGCTCTTAAGGTCCTTAAAACAGCCGAGAAGAAGGGAGTGCAGGTCCATCTTCCTGTGGATGCCCTGATCGCAGACAGCTTTTCTGAGATGGCCAATACAGAGGTTGTACCTGTAGATGCTATTCCCGATGGATGGATGGGACTTGATATTGGCCCCGGGTCTATAAAAAACTTCGGAAAGATCCTGGAATCCAGTAATACCATTGTTTGGAACGGTCCTATGGGAGTCTTCGAAATGAAGGCTTTCGCAAAAGGAACCATTGCCATGGGTAATTATATTGCAAGCGCGACAAAAAAAGGTGCTTTTTCGCTGGTAGGCGGAGGAGATTCTGTCGCAGCGGTAAAAAAATATGAGCTGGAAGACGATATGAGCTTTGTTTCTACCGGGGGAGGAGCTATGCTGGAAATGCTTGAAGGAAAAAGTCTTCCGGGAATTGAGGCCCTCAAGAAATAACAGGTACGATAATTGAGGTACTTGCCCTAATGTTAAATTAACATAACCTATGATGAGAAGAATTTTGCCTGTGATAATGCTGCTGCTGCTGAGTTTTTATGGCCATGCACAGCAGGAGGAAGAAAACCAGGAGAAAAAGGATACGATAGAGCTGGCACAACAGGATCTTTTTCTATTGTTAAACAGGAATGACGTGGACCTCTCGAACAGCCTCTCTGATAATCCCTTTTTAAAGGACGCTGCCGTGCTGGTCCTGCTGGACCACCCGGGAGCAGCTGCAATGGACTCTATCTGGCAAAAGGAACTCTTCACCTCCAGTTTATACAACAATCTAAAAGATTCTCTCCTGGATCAGGAATACAACCAGGTTGTATATAATGATCTGCCAACAGATACTCTCAAAAAACGATTGGCCAGGCTAAATGAGAAAACTCCATTTAATGTGGAATACAATCCTTTGCTCGAAAATGTCATCAAGTCTTATTTGAAAAGGAACAAAAAATCCATGGAAAACTTAATGGCACTGAGCTCTTATTATTTTCCGTTGTTCGAGCAAAAGCTGGATAAATATAATGTGCCGCTGGAAATCAAATACCTGGCGATCGTAGAATCGGCTCTTAATCCCCGGGCCCGTTCGAGGGTAGGTGCCACCGGCTTATGGCAATTCATGTTCGCCACTGGTAAAATGCATGGACTGGATGTGAGCTCTTATGTAGATGAACGTATGGATCCTGTTCGTTCTTCTGAAGCTGCTGCACAATATCTCTCAACCCTCTACCGGGTTTTCGAGGACTGGGACCTTGTCCTTGCCTCTTATAATTCGGGCCCCGGAAATGTTTCCAAGGCGATAAGAAGAAGCGGAGGTTCCCATAACTACTGGAATTTAAGATCGTATCTGCCCAGAGAAACGGCCGGCTATGTACCTGCTTTTTTAGCGACCATGTATATTTTTGAATACGCTGAAGAACATGGTTTTCAACCGCCAAATCCAAGAACCACCTATTTTGAAACAGATACCGTACGAACAAAAAGATTGTTATCGTTCGATCAGATCTCAGAAGTAACAGGAGTGGAGAAAGAATTGCTTCAGTTTTTAAATCCCAGTTATAAACTGGATATTATTCCCTACATATCAGATAAGAATTATACGCTTAGGCTTCCCGCGGACAAAACCGGATTATTTGTAAATAATGAGGAGGCGATCTATAAGTTTGCTGATGCAAAACTTGCCGAGAAAGAAAAGGCCCTTCCTGAAATGACCACCACAGACAGCCAGATCAGGTACAGAGTGAAAAGCGGGGATTACCTGGGTAAGATTGCAGAGAGATATGGAGTGGGAGTGAGCCAGATAAAGCAATGGAATAACTTAAGAGGCAATAATCTAAGAGTAGGTCAACGCCTAACTATTTACCCCCGCAAATCGCCTCAAACTGCCGGTAATTCATCATCAGGCTCTTCCCCGAGGACCTATACGGTCAAACCGGGGGACTCTTTATGGAGCATCTCCAAAAAATTTCCCGGGATTACCGTACAGCAGATAAAAAAATTGAATAACATGAATACCAACAGGTTGAAGCCGGGAATGACTTTAAAACTTTCTGAAGGATAGAGACCTCTAAAAACTACTTATGAGAAATGTATTGATAGCAGTACTGTTCAGTCTTGCCCTGGTTGGGTGTGAAAATGGTTCTAAAGGGGATCAGGCCCATCTTTCCAGTTCGTCAGGCAACATCAACAATCTTTCAGTCATAATGGATGACGATCTATGGAAGGGAGAGGTTGGAGAAGCCTTAAGAACGAACTTTGCGGCACCTGTTGACGGTTTGCCACAAGAAGAGCCTCTTTTTAGCATTAATCAGATGCCTCCCGAATCCTTTTCGGGGTTTGTAAGGAAGAACAGGATCTTTTTGAGAGTGGAAAAAGGAAAAGATTCGGGCACTCAGGTTGCTGAAAATCCTTATGCAAGGCCTCAAACCGGAGTTCTGATCACGGGGCAAACCAATGACGAGATCATCGATCAAATAGATCAGTATTCGCAAAGGGTAATTAATGCCTTTAAGAAAACCGAAATAAAAGAAAATCAACGGCGAATCAAGAAATCACTTATGGATGATTCAAGGCTGGAAGAGGAATTAGGGGTCTCTTTGAACTTTTCCACGGCCTATCGCTATGCCAAAGAGAGAGAGGATTTCTTTTGGATAAGAAAGGACATTCCCAATGGGAGCATGGAGATCACGGTGTATGAGGTACCCATGAATACCATTCTTAAAGACACCAACATCATCGGGAATATCATTAAAATGCGTGATTCTATTGGGGAGGCTTACATTCCGGGGCCTGTTGAAAATACCTATATGATCACCGAGGAAGCATATGCGCCATACCTGTTCGAGACAGAGATCGATGGGAAATTTGCTTATGAGACCCGCGGTACCTGGGAGGTGAAGGGCTATTTTATGGCCGGTCCGTTTCTAAATTATGCGGTCCTGGATGAAGAAAATGAACGATTTGTAATACTGGAAGGTTTTGTTTTTGCCCCGTCAGCGAGAAAGCGGGACAATATGTTTGAAGTGGAAGCAATCTTAAGATCGGCTAAGATCAAATAGATCATAGTAATAAAAAAACCCGACCTAAGGTCGGGTTTTTTTATTTGCTACAGGTTAGTTGTATTATAACCTTTTATGATCATCTTCAGGATTAGAAGGCTTATCATCATCCTTTGAAGCGTCTTTAAATTCCTTAATACCGCTCCCAAGTCCCCGCATTAATTCCGGGATCTTCCTTCCGCCAAATAGTAACAACACCACGATCACAATGACGATAATTTGCGGTGTTCCAATAACCCATGGTAAAATAACTGCGTTCATAATGATAAATTTAATGTTGCAAAGTTAGCAATAAAACTTGAAATCAAAGGTTTCTGATTGGAATAAAAGGTGTTTAAAAATTATCTTTATCCTATCTTTGCCTAATTGCATATAAGATGATCAACAAGAAGGATAATAAAAAGAATATTAGGAAAAAGCTGCTTCATGAGTACAGGATGATCATTCTGAATGAGGACACTTTTGAAGAAAAAGTATCTTTCAAACTTACCCGGCTTAATGTTTTTGTGGTTACTACTCTTGCAGCCATTTTACTTATTGCGGGAACCACCGTGTTGATCGCTTTCACCGGTCTTAGGGAATATATACCCGGCTATTCCTCTACCTCCTTAAAACAAAGGGCCACAAATCTGGCTTATAAGACAGATTCCCTCCAGACTGTTCTGGAGCTAAATAATCAGTATTTCAATTCCATCAGGCAGGTCCTGACCGGAGATGTGATATCGGTCTCGTTTAACCGGGATTCCCTTATGGAAGCCCATAGAACCAATCCGGGAGAAGTGGACCTTAGTCCATCCCGGGAAGATTCTCTGCTGCGTGAGATCGTTGCACAGGAGGATAAGTACAACTTCCTTGAAACGGCAACATCCAGAGCTAATTATGCGCTCTTTCCACCTATAAAAGGACCTATATCTGAAGGATATAAATTAAAGGACACTCATTATGGGGTGGATATCGTAGCCGCCAAAAACGCCCCGGTCAAATCTGTGGCTGATGGAACCGTCATTTTTGCAGCCTGGACAGCTGAGACCGGGAACGTAATTATAATTGAACATGGTTATGGACTGCTGTCAGTCTATAAGCATAATTCTTCACTGACTAAAGAGCAGGGGGAACGGGTAAGAAAAGGAGAAGTGATAGCCACAGCGGGATCAACGGGCGAGTTTTCTACCGGTCCCCATCTGCATTTCGAACTTTGGAGCGAAGGACATCCTGTGAATCCCACAGATTTTATTGATTTTGAATAATTACCTATGTCTATTAAATCTTTTGCCGCAAAGCTATTTGCGGCCTATATACAACGGAAAACAAACACCTGGGCTTCGAAACCTGAGGAGACCCAGAAAAAGGTGTTTCTTGACCTGATATCCAGGGCCCGGGAAACAAGGTTCGGAAAGGATCATTCCTTCGGGGATATCACCAGTTATGAAGAATTTGCCGCAAAAGTTCCGGTTCGGGATTACGAGGACCTAAAACCTTACGTATCCCGTATGGTAGCGGGGGAAGAGGATATCCTCTGGCCGGGAAAACCCCTTTATTTTGCGAAAACCTCGGGTACCACAAGCGGCGCGAAATACATCCCGCTCACCAGGGAATCCATGCCAACCCATATAGAGGCGGCCAGAAATGCCATTTTAAGCTACATATCAGACACAGGAAAGGCTGATTTTGTTGATGGAAAAATGATCTTTCTGCAAGGCAGCCCCGAGCTGGATGAAAAGAACGGGATCAAATTAGGACGGCTGTCGGGCATAGTGGCCCATTTTGTTCCCGGCTATCTTCAAAAGAACCGTATGCCCAGCTGGGAGACCAATTGTATCGAGGACTGGGAAACCAAAGTAGAAGCCATAGTAGATGAGACGCTTAAGGAGGATATGACTGTTATAAGCGGGATACCTTCCTGGGTGCAGATGTATTTTGAGAGGCTGCAGGCAAGGACAGGAAAAAAGGTAGGGGAGATCTTTCCCAATTTTAACCTGTTTATTTATGGGGGAGTAAACTTTGAACCCTACCGTGCGAAATTTGAAAATCTCATTGGCCGCAGGGTGGACAGTATAGAGCTCTTTCCTGCTTCGGAAGGCTTTTTTGCCTATCAGGACAAACAGGATCAAAAAGGAATGTTGCTGCAACTTAACTCGGGGATCTTTTATGAATTCATAAAAGCAGAGGAATTCTATGAGGAGAATGCGCGTAGACTGAGTATAGGAGAAGTAGAGCTGCATACCAACTATGTCATGATCATTTCAACCAGTGCAGGTCTTTGGGCCTATAACCTGGGGGATACGGTGCAGTTCACTTCTTTGGAGCCTTACCGGGTGATCGTATCGGGGAGGATCAAGCACTTTATTTCGGCTTTTGGGGAGCATGTGATCGCCAAGGAAGTAGAGCAGGCTATGAAGGAAGCGATGGCCGGTAGTATCGCGCGTATCTCTGAATTTACCGTAGCACCACAGATCACCCCAAAAGAGGAGGAATTGCCATACCATGAATGGTTCATTGAGTTTGAAAAGGAGCCGGAAGATCTGGAGGAATTCGCAGCGTCTTTAGATCGTTCCCTTCAGAAGCAGAACTCGTATTACCATGATCTTATCGAGGGCAGCATCCTTCAGCGGTTAAAGATCAACCGGGTGCCGCAAAATGGCTTTCAGCAGTATATGAAGTCAATTGGAAAACTGGGGGGACAGAATAAATTACCTAGATTGTCGAACGACAGGAAAATTGCCGATTTCCTGGAAAAATTATAAAAACAAAGATTAAATATGAATAAATTACCACTTGAGGGACGAACCCGGGCTCAGGAAAGTTCAAATGCAATTGAACGAATGTATATAACCATGCGTCATCTTTTTAACCGGGGATTTTATAAGCCTATGGGGGTTTCCGGTGAAACCCTGCGGGAAGCCCTGCTTATTTTGAGACCTGAGATCTATGGCTCCATTGCCGAAGAGAAGGTGGAACTCAATGGCCTGTTATACGTGATAGACAGATTACCCATAGGGATCGAGGAATGCCGATTTATCAATCTCACCAGTGATGAAGGCTATGGAAATTCCCACTTTAAACCTATCGTACCACCAAAAAGGCGGCGTAATTGTTACCGTATCGATGAAGAGCAAATGAACATTGAGATCACCCGTGGGCGATCTGAGATATATGACATCCTTACCCATCTCACGTTTTTGTTCATTGAGAGCCATAAGATCATGCGAAGGGTATTGATCGATGACGAAGGAGAGGTTTCGCGGGACTGGAGTAAACTTGAACGGGCAGTATTTTCAAAAGAAGACCTTTCCCAAGCCGAAAGGGAAGTAGCGCTTACCCATACGGCCAATATCCTGGGGAGGACCTTTAAAGAACTCACGACCATTTATGCGCTGTTCAGCATTCCGGGCAACAATGAACGTTTCCTCCATATTATTTACTGGCTTGGTAAGCTGGCTATGGACGAATTGCTTAATAATAAGAAGCGGGTCGTGACCTTTAGTCCCGTGTTGCGGGAACGCCTGGGGCATCATATACACGGGGAGATCTGGGCTAACAAGATCAAGGAGGTCTTGTTGGAGAAAAACTTGCTGAGCCGTCCCCTGCACATTATTAGCGCCAATATGCACAGTGTGATGAACACCCTATATGCACCAAAAGCGCTGCAGCCGGAATTGAAGAAAAAATCGGTTTCAGCCATTTATGAAGATCTTAGTAACAATGCCAATGGGAAATTAAGGACCCGTGTAATGAAAACCGCTTCAGAAGAAGGGATGACTTTTATTGAAGACAACAGCGGTACTAACATTGATGTGCAGATCTTTGATACGGCAGTTTATGACATTCCTGAATCCCCGTTCAAGCTAAGGAAAGATCTCAAAGATGAAGAGAAGCCTGTGCTGATGGTCATGGACTATGCCTTTGGGGAGCAGGCCTATGAAACCATGGATGAAATGCTAAAACCTTACCAGAGCGAACACGGAAACATTCATATGAACGTGGCTTCTATTTCAATTATGGGAAAAGCCGGGATCCTGGTGGGCGGAAAAGGGGATATTATGATCCCGTCTGCACACCTTTTTGAAGGGACAGCAGACAATTACCCCTTTAAAAATGAACTTACCAAAGAACAGCTTTCCGGCAAAGGTGTGAATGTAAGTGATGGTTCTATGATCACGGTTTTGGGAACCTCTTTACAGAACAAGGATATCCTTAGATTCTTTCATGAATCTACCTGGAACGTGGTGGGGTTGGAAATGGAAGGGGCCCATTATCAAAAAGCCATTCAGGCAGCTTCCAGGCTGCGAAAGAACATTAGTGAAGACGTTAAGTTGCGTTACGCCTATTACGCATCAGATAACCCGCTGGAAACCGGAAGCACCCTTGCGTCTGGAGGCCTGGGAACCACCGGGGTGAAGCCTACCTACCTGATCACGGAAAAGATCCTGGAACAAATATTTAATTCCTAAAAAAAAGCACTTCAATGATGAATTATGTACTGATAACGGGCGGGGCAGGATTTATAGGTTCAAATTATATCAATCTTTTCATTGAAGATGAAAACATCCATATCGTCAACCTGGATAAATTAACCTATGCAGGGAATCTGGAAAATATCAGGATCCCTGATCATGAGAATTATACCTTTATCCACGGGGATATATGTGATAAAGAGCTGGTTAGGGAACTATTTGAAAAATACAGGTTTCGAACAGTCCTGAATTTTGCTGCCGAATCGCATGTAGATAACTCCATAATGGATCCTTCTGCTTTTGTGGAAACCAACATTTCGGGAACCTTCAATTTGCTTCAGAATGCTTATAAGTTATGGATGGAAAAGCCTTTTGTGCTGAAAGAGGATTTTACGGCAGCGAAGTTCCTTCATGTTTCCACAGATGAGGTCTATGGTACACTGGGAGAAGAAGGCCTTTTTACAGAAGAAACTCCTTATGCCCCTAACAGCCCGTACTCTGCTTCCAAAGCTTCTTCAGACTTTTTGGTTCGCAGCTATTTCCATACCTATGGATTACCGGTGTTGACTACCAATTGCTCAAACAATTATGGGCCCAATCAGCATGATGAAAAGCTTATTCCCACAATTATACGAACAGCTTTGGAACAACAACCCATTCCCATCTACGGGGACGGGAAGAACGTTAGGGACTGGTTGTATGTTACAGATCATTGTAAGGGCATAAAACTGGTGCTTGACAAAGGAAAGTTTGGGGAAACCTATAATATTGGCGGAAAAAATGAGCGGGAAAACATATACATAGCCCAAAAGATATGCGAGGTGCTGGATAGGCTTAAACCTCTGGACAATAAACAGTCCTATTCAAAATTGATAACCTTTGTCATTGACCGTCCCGGTCACGATCGCCGTTATGCTATTGATGCAACAAAAATTGAAGCGCAACTTGGATGGCGGGCAGAAGAAAATTTTGAAAGCGGGATCATGAAGACCGTAGAGTGGTACTTGGACAAATACAATAAATAGTAAATATGAAAGGAATTATACTGGCAGGAGGCTCCGGAACCAGGCTGCACCCGTTGACGCTCGCGGTAAGCAAACAGTTAATGCCGGTGTATGATAAACCTATGATCTATTATCCCCTGTCTACTTTAATGATGGCAGGAATACGGGAAATACTTATCATTTCCACACCTAAAGACCTGCCGCTTTTCCAGGAGCTTTTGGGTGATGGCAGCAAATACGGTTGTAAGTTCGAATATGCTGTACAGGATGAGCCGCGAGGACTGGCCGAAGCCTTTATCATTGGCTCAGAATTCATCGGAAAGGAGAAGGTCGCTCTTATTCTTGGTGACAACATTTTTTACGGTTCAGGCCTGGATGTATTGCTGCAAAGCAACAATGATCCCGAGGGAGGGATCATCTATGCTTACCATGTTCAGGATCCACAACGTTATGGAGTGGTTGATTTTGATGCCTCGGGAAAAGTAAAGTCCATTGAGGAAAAGCCTCAAAACCCCAGGTCAAAATTTGCAGTTCCGGGAATTTATTTTTATGATAATGAGGTGGTGGAGATCGCCCGGGGCATTCAGCCTTCTGAGAGGGGAGAGCTGGAGATCACCGACATCAATAACGCATATTTGGCAAAAGGTAAACTAAACGTCAGTATTTTAGATAAAGGTACGGCCTGGCTGGATACAGGGACCTTTAATTCCCTGATGCAGGCTTCTCAATTTGTGCAGGTGATCGAGGAACGGCAGGGTCTTAAGATAGGATCTATTGAAGAGACTGCCTACAAAATGGGTTATATCACCAAAGAAGAACTTCACCGGCTGGCGAAGCCTTTGCTTAAAAGCGGGTATGGAGAATATTTAATAGAACTCAAATAACTATATGTTGGAACTGGAAAGAACACCGTTAAGAGATTGCTTTTTACTTAGACCAACCGTTTTCAAAGATCACCGTGGGTCCTTTTACGAGAGCTATAATCATGAACGCTTTGAAGAAACCACAGGGTTAGAGATAGATTTTGTGCAGGATAATCAGTCTTCCTCTCAAAGAGGGGTGCTGCGGGGGCTACATTTTCAAACCGGCCCGTTTGCCCAGGCAAAACTGGTTCGAACTGTTATGGGAAAGGTGCTGGACGTGGTAGTCGATCTTCGCCCTGAATCCCCCACCTTCAAACAATGGTACAAGATCGTTCTAAGCAGTGAAAATAATCTCCAGATGTTTGTGCCTGCAGGCTTCGCTCATGGCTTTCTCACGCTTTCTGAACACTCTGTCTTCGCCTATAAATGTGACCGGTATTACAAAAAAGAAGCAGAAGGAGGAATTATATGGAATGACCCCGGTTTGGGCATAGACTGGGAATTTCCCGAAGAAGATATTATCTTGTCAAATAAAGATGCGGTGTTGCCTACGCTGG
>JBEPWW010000057.1:0-11321 GCA_041642215.1 Salinimicrobium sp.
GATGTTCAAAATCAAGCTCTTTTTTACCTTCTACAGCCTTCGCATTCTCCTTATCAAATTTTTCAAGGTCATCGGGATGAATCGTTTTACGGAAATTTTGCAGATTAGCATTAAAATTTTCCTTCTTCCTTCCCCAGATCTTAAATACCTCATCTGACCAATAGAACTTATTGGTGTCCAGGTCATATGTCCAGTAACCTAATTTGGCAATTTGTTGTGCGGTAAGCAATTTTTTGCTCTTATCCCGGATCTTCTCCAAATATTTTTCTTTTTCTGAAATATCCACACAAATGACCAGTCGGCAATCTTTCTCCTGATATCTCACAGGATAACCATAAGTTTCCACAGGAATATGGTTTTGGTCCTTTTTGACATGGAACATTTGATGTTGAACCATTTTACCTTCCTGGTGTTGTGTAGTGTTCAGAAAATCCCTGACCCGGAGTATCTCCTCCTCAGGAAGAAAATCGAGAATGGTCCTCTCCAAAAATTCATCCCTCGAATACTGGTAAAATTCTTTAGCCGCCTCATTTACATCCAGGATCTCGTAATTAGTAACATCATAAATTACATTGGGAAGCGGACTATTCCTGAACAAATACTTATAATTGTTTTTAGAAACTTTTAATTCGGCTTCCATCTTTTTCCGCTCCGTTATATCCCGAATGATCATGGCCGTTCTTTCTTCCCCATCGGAAGTATAATAAACAACAGAACTTATTTCTACCGGAAATTTTGTCCCGTCACGCTTCAACAAACTCAGTTCCCCCTGAAATTTTCCTGTTTTTTCTCTTTCCTCAAGAGCCAGAGCCAGCCGGGGATCGGCCGTATTCGCTGTACCTGCACGACCTGCCAGACAAAGTTCTTCTTCTGACATTCCGTACATTCGACATGCAGCGGGGTTTGCAGACAAAACAGTGCCATCAGGTTTGGTCATGAGAATTCCGTCCAGGCTGCTGTCCACAAAAGCACGATATTTTTCTTCCTTCTCCCTAAGGACCCGTTCTATCTCCTTGTATTGTGTTACATCTTTCATTTCTACCACCAAACCATTGATATCCATATCCTGAAGAAAATTAACAAAAGTGATTTCCAGCCAAAACAGGTTTTCATTTTTATCCATTATTCTTACAACTCCGAGCTCCACAGGGGTGGCAGGCAACTCCAGACTTGCCATTACTCCTTCCTCTATCTTTATTCTGTCCTCAGGCAGAATCATTTTATAAAAATTATCCGAAGGAATTTCCTCTTCTAAATAGCCCAGAAGAGATTTTAAAGAAGGAGAAATATAAGAATAATCTGCTTCAGGGGTGAGTACAAGTCTAAGACCGTAATTGTACAGAAAGAAGCTTTCCAACTTGGAAATATCTCTCCCGAATTCGGGTTTGTCGCTCCGGTTTTCATGTTTCCCTTTAATATCCTTCACAGTCCTCTTTATGACCGACGGTAACCTTGAAAGCCTGTCATAGAACACGTAGTCCTCAACTCCATTTTCAAGAAGTTCTGCTGAACTTGCTTCCGATTCAGCATCGATGATAAGGATAACCGGAACTTTGATATTCCTGCTCCACAATCCTGAAACGAGTTCTTGATAATAACAAAAAGATGTGCTATTGTCGGCAAGAATTACATCAGGATCAAAATTTTTAAGTACCCGAAAGAAACTTTCCAGAGAATCGACATCCCGGTAAGAAGCCCCGGAAATATTTTTTTTTATAAAAGTGGCAATCTGAACCTTGACATCAAAATATCTCAGGTGCAGAATTTTTATGGAGTTGCTCATGTAGGGGGGCTTTTTTCTTTTTCCTCAGGTCTTTAGTGCTTTTTTAATAGACACTTTACAGGTGATAAAGGAAGTTTATCGACTATTCTATGAGAGGTAAATATAATATTTTAAAGAAATATTAAGAAAAATATTTTCTTTTTTAAGTGATTAACAATCGAGTTTAGAAGCTTTTATTGCTAACAATATGAAATTTAGACCATTGACTTTTCACACTTAGAAGGAACAAAATTTCCTACACCGTTTTGAAGGTTTTTTCTTACAAAAAAATATATTCATTTTGTTTTCAGAATAAAGCCGCTTCACCTACCCCAGGTGCCGTATCCCTTTTTCTCTTAATACAAAGAACAACTGATCCTTGCTTATACACATACTTTTAATCGGGATGGGTCTATCACCCCTTCCTTTATTACCGGTGTGACCTTTCCCTGCGTCAAAACCTTCATTTTTCTCTTTTTATAGACGAATAAGATGCTGGCCTGATGCAAAAGCAGGGTAGAGACTAAGAATGCCCCCCCAGTAGAATACCCTTTTCAAATGACTGCATAGGCGTGGATGCAATAGCACCAAGAGTAAGCATCATAGCAAGATCCATGATGGTTAGTTGTGTTCATATGTTTCCCGAAAAGCCTCATAACGATCATTAGTGGTACATATATGATCAAGGCACCAAAAACTTCTATCGCGAATCCCCAGGGATTATTCCCGATAAGGAGCCGGTGCTAATCGCCCACTACAACATCTTATTGCTCCATCTGCCTGATTTACCGGACACCCAAGTTGCCAATCTTTAGCTTAACAAGCAGTTTGTTTTACGATTCTTTAACGCTAACAATTAAGATTATGAGGAAAAAACGTTATCGCAAGGAATGCAATAGTAAGACAGGTTTTTCGAAATCCAGGAAAAACGGAGATGAGAATTCTCTACCTTTCCTGATACCAAAGTATGACCAAAATCATAGGTAAAATTAAAACACTCAAGTAAATTTCACCCGCAATATTAAATACAGCCCCCTATGAAAACCATTGACCAGATCCTACAGCTCATTGATACGGGTGATGCCGCAGACATACTTGCCGCTGAGGATATAACCAGGATACTTAATGAGCTGCACAGATATGAAATGATTGACCTGCAGGAAGGAAAACTCCTTTTAACCTCGAAAGGCAGGGAAGCACGGGAAAAAGGCTTCCGGGAATATCTAAAAAACCTGAGCAGGCAAAAACCAACCGGGAATTTAACCTAAATCCACTTCTCCCCTGGTATCTTCCCTGCACCCGGTCTCTCAGAAAACCAGGGAAGAACCGAATGGTATGTCAAGAAAAATTAGCCTTAATCCAGCATCTTCAGGAAATCCTCCTCCCCAATAATGGACACTCCCAGGCCTTCAGCCTTGGCGTGTTTACTGGGGCCCATATTTTCCCCTGCCACCACATAAGCCGTTTTTGAAGAAATAGAACCGGAAATCTTACCGCCATTATCTTCAATAAGCTTCTTTAGATCATTGCGTGACATGGAAAAGACACCTGAAACTACAAAAGTCTTACCTTCCAGTTTATTGGTCTGTCCGGCCAGCTTTTCTGCAGATATCTCCAGTTGCAAACCATAGGATTTTAACCGCTCTACGATCTCCACGTTCTCTTTGGACGCAAAAAATTCCACCACACTTTCAGCAATTCTGGATCCTATCTCATCCACAGCCTCCAGCTCTTCTTTGGTAGCTTTTTCAATAGCATCTATGCTTTTAAAATGTTTAGCCAGTTTTTTAGCCACTGTTTCCCCCACGAAGCGTATACCCAGAGCGAATAAAACACGTTCAAAAGGAATCTTTTTGGAGTTCTCGATGCCCTGAATCAGGTTTTCAGCCGACTTCTCTGCCATGCGTTCCAGCGGGAGGATCTGTTCTTTTTTCAATTCGTAAAGGTCGGCATAATTACCTATAAGCTCTTCGTTTACCAGCAGGGCAACAGTTTCCCCACCCAGTCCTTCAATATCCATCGCCTTTCTGGAAATAAAATGCTGTATACGTCCTATGATCTGAGGAGGACATCCATTTGTATTGGGACAGTAATGTTGTGCTTCCCCCTCGTTCCTCACCAAGGCGGTATCACATTCAGGACACTGGGTGATGTATTGAGTAGGTTGGGAATGCGGGTCCCGTTCCTTAGAATTCACCCCTACTATCTTTGGGATGATCTCCCCGCCTTTTTCGACATACACCACATCCCCTTCCCGTATGTCCAGTTTCTCTATTTGATCTGCATTGTGCAGGGATGCCCTTTTGACCACAGTTCCACCAAGCTTTACCGGTTCCAGATTGGCCACCGGGGTGACCGCGCCGGTTCTTCCTACCTGGTAAGTGATCTTCTTTAAACGTGTGGCTTCCTGCTCAGCCTGAAATTTATAGGCCATCGCCCAGCGGGGGGATTTGGAAGTATGGCCCAGCTCATCCTGCTGGTGCAGGTCGTTCACCTTCACCACGACCCCATCGGTTTCATAAGGCAGGTCATGACGATGCCTGTCCCAGAATTCAATATACTTCAACACCTCTCCCATATCTTTGGCCAACCTGGCCTCATCAGGAACTTTAAAACCCCAGGACCTGGCCTTTTCCAGGCTTTCGTACTGGGTTTTAATTCCCAGGCCATGCCCTTTCAGGCCATACAATAGGCAATCAAGCGGCCTCTTTGCTACTTCCCCGCTATCCTGTAACTTTAAACTTCCCGATGCCGTATTCCTGGGGTTCGCATAGGGCTCCTCACCTGCTTCTACCCGGGCGGCATTTAAATGTGCAAATCCTTCGTACGGCAGGACGATCTCCCCGCCTATTTCAAATTTTTCTGGATAATCCCCTTTAAGTTTTAAAGGGACTGAACGAATAGTACGAACGTTGTTGGTCACATCATCACCCTGTATCCCATCTCCGCGGGTCACCGCCTTTTTAAATTCTCCCTGTTCATAGGTAAGACTGATCGAGGCTCCGTCATATTTAAGTTCGCAGGTAAAATTCACCTCTCCGTCCACCATCTTCCTGATCCTTTTTTCCCAGTTTTCCAGGTCTTCTTTAGAATAGGAGTTATCCAGGGAATACATCCTGTGCTCATGCACCACCGTGGCAAAAGATTTTGTGACAGCTCCTCCAACCCGCAGTGTTGGTGAATTCTCGTCATAAAACTCGGGATGCTGCTCTTCCAGTTTCTGTAATTCCTTAAGCTTCTGGTCGAATTCGTAGTCAGAAATCTCAGGTTTATCCAGTACGTAATATAAATAATTGTGCCTGTGCAGTTCCTCCCGCAGGTTCTTAATTTTCTCTTCGGTGTTCATAAAAGTTCTAATCTTTCATTTTTATAGACAGCGGCAAGGGTCGCACCATCCGCGGTAATTTCAACTTGAAAGGGAGAAGCAAAAGCTTTATCCCCAACAGGTATCCAGTCTTTCTGGTATCTATTGATCACGATAAACAATCCTTCATCATCACCTGTGGCGCAAAACCGCTCATAATCCCCTGTGAATTTTCCGAGACCGAAATTTGAATTCAGGAATTCAAACGTCTGCTTCACATCATCTGTGGCCACTCCTATTTCGCTTATGCCCAAAATTTCCATAGCTGAAAACTTATTCTCTTCCGAAGGAAAGAGGTGTCTGCGGGAAATAAATTCCAGGATATTCTTCCCCTCGTCGTAAAAATAAATGGATTTTGCCTGCCACCCGGGAAAATCAATGATCTCCGTCCCGTCCCCGGTAAGAATACCTACGCGCTCCTGCAGCCATGAAAGAGCCTGTTCCTGCCGGTGCGCGGGAATATGGAAAGCTATATGGTAGGGGGTCGCCACATCTTTATATTCGAATTCCAGTACAGAGAACCCCACCTTTACTTTAAAAGCCTTTTTAGATTCGGCTATCACGGCAAGCCCCAGCACCTTTTGATAAAACTCCTTCTGCTCCCCCAGCTTAGCAGTATAGACTTTTAGGTAATTGATCCTCATTTGTATTCGTTTTAGCGGTTCTCTGCTTTTAACATCCTGAAATTACCAAATATATCCTTCCGCAATTCTGATGAAAACCCAAAGGTCTTCATCAGTCCCCTTGTTTCCTCCGGAAGGTATTGGTTGATCTCAAAATACAATTTTCCCCGGGGTTTTAAGGCTTTTTTTGCCAGGAAAGCGATCTTTTGATAAAACAAAAGGGGATCTTCATCGCTTACAAACAAGGCCTGCTCCGGCTCGTTCTTTAAAACATTGGCCTGCATCTCCTTTTTTTCGAGGTCCCTTACATAAGGCGGATTACTCACTATTATATCATACTGCTCTTCCAGTGCCTTTGTCATCAGTATGTCTTCAAGGATAAAATTCACCGCTACATCATGTTTCCGCGCATTTTCCCGGGCTGTTTCCAAAGCACCCGGAGAAATATCCATAGCAGTCACCCGGGAACCGGGAAGGTTTTTTGCCAGTGTTATGGCAATACATCCGCTTCCGGTTCCAATATCCAGGATCTGTAGGTTTTCCCCTGCAGCATCCCGGTCATCCAGGATCCATTGCACCAGTTCTTCGGTTTCGGGCCTGGGAATAAGAACATGGGAATTCACCCTGAACCTCATGCCAAAAAATTCGGTTTGTCCAAGGATATACTGTATCGGTTCATGCCGCGATAGCCGCTGCAGGGCTGTTTGGAATTGTTCCTGCTCGCTTTTTGAAAGCTCTTTCCCCGGATCCAGGGCCACCTGTAAACGGGTCATTCCAAGAAAAGCCTCGGTTAAGAGCGTAAAAAAGGAATTTATTTCCTCCATAGAATACTCCTCCCTAAGGCTATTTATAAATTCCTTCTTAAAACCGGATATCTTCATGTTTAAAGACCTACTAAAGTTTATCACACCATGAGCAACTGCTTTCCATTGAACAAAAAGCCGGACCGTTATAGATCCTTAATCATCCACATGGTACAGTTATAATGACCCGTATCCCCCAATGGTTTATCCAGGGAACGGAATCCTGTGCGGGCATACAGCTTCCTGGCGCCCTCCATATACGGCAGCGTTTCCAGATAGGCCTGCCTGTACCCCTGTTCTTTGGCATAAGCCAGGCAGTGGGACATCATTTCTGCCCCGATGCCACGCCCCCGGGCCTCGGGTAAAAAATACATTTTTTGAAGCTCGCATACCTCAGGACCCGCTCCCGCAAGAGGAGCAATCCCTGCACAGCCAATCACCCTTTCATTCTCCTCTACTACAAAATACTCCATACGGGGTTGATCATAGGTAGCATGCATATCATTTAAGGAAACGTCTTCATAGGCAGTACCTACTTTAGGCACACCCATCTCCAGCAGCACAGACTGCACCACTTCTTTCACCTGTTGATTATCCTCCGGTTCAATTATTCGTATTATATACGTGCTCATGCTGTTTATTTATGATTAACGGGACAAGTTTAACTTGCCGGCGTAAAAGTAAGGTTTCAACCCATTCTCACCAACAGGAATTTTATGCTATCCCTTCCCGTAAACGACCAGATCAAGAATAAACCTCATAACCTAAAGCAGGAAAAGGAATTGGAGAACTAAAAGTGCGCTGAAGGGTACAGAAAGAGAAAAGGTCTTTTGAGTTGTTTAATTTACAGGAGCATTTGAAGGAAACCTTTCATAATATCCCTTTCAGCATGAAAACAAAAGCATTTAAAACAGCCATGTCTTACTTAAAGAATTTCCCTGACTGGAACTGGATATTTCTAAAGAGCACCATGCTATTCACCCGATTGATCCTGATTATCGTTCTCCTTTTCATACTATGGTTTGAACAGAAATTCCAGGTCGTTATAAGTTTTTTATAAACGACAGCTGCAGCATTCCCCGCACATCCGGGAAATCGAATTTCATATGCTCAAGCCGAATTTCCTCCAATGTAAAAGCTACTGTTCTTCTTTAAATACTATTTTTGTGGCATGAACACCCACCAGAAATTTATGCAGCGTTGTCTTCAGCTGGCCCGGAATGGACTGGGACGCACCTATCCCAATCCCATGGTAGGCAGTGTAGTGGTGCATGAGGGAAAGATCATTGGGGAAGGCTGGCACCATAAAGCCGGGGAACCACACGCCGAAGTGAATGCAATACGAGCAGTGAAAAACCGGGAGCTTCTAAATAAGGCTACCATCTATGTAAGCCTCGAACCCTGTAGTCATTATGGAAAGACGCCGCCCTGCAGCAACCTTATCATTGACAGCGGGATTAGAAATGTGGTGATTGGCACTGTTGACCCTTTTTCTGAAGTCGCCGGAAAAGGAATTAAAATACTAATGCATGCCGGGTGCCGGGTGACCGTGGGCATATTGGAAAAGCAAAGCAGGGAGGTTATAAAAAGATTCACCACTTTCCACCTTGAAAAAAGGCCTTACATCATCTTAAAATGGGCACAAAGTGCAGACGGTTTCCTTAGCCCTGCTCCGGAAGGGGAGGAAAAAGCCAAAAGGGAACCGGTATGGATCAGTAACCGGTATTCCAAACAGCTGGTCCATAAATGGCGGGCAGAAGAACAGGCGATCCTTGTGGGGACCAATACCGCAGTTGCTGATAATCCTAAGCTTAACACCCGCTTATGGCAGGGACCCGACCCGGTGCGGGTCGTGATCGATCAGCATTTAAGGATCCCAGAAGACTCCTGTTTATTTGACGGCAGTATCAAAACCATTGTCATTTGTGGAACAAATGTTTCTTATGACGAGCGCTGCCGGGAGAACCTGGTGTTCGAAAAAACTGATTTTCACCGGGGTTTACCACAGGAAATATGCAAAATACTTTATCAACACGAACTCCAGTCGGTCATTATAGAAGGAGGCAGGAAAACCCTTCAATCCTTTCTTGACGCCGGCCTTTGGGATGAAGCAAGGGTGATCATAGGCAATGTACGCTTTGGGAATGGCACAGCCGCTCCGCGGCTATCGGGCAGCCCGTTTTCCCAAAAACAAATTGCTTCCGACCAGCTAAATATCTTTAAAAATGATTAAAACCATCATCTTTGATTTCGGGGATGTTTTCCTGAATTTGGATAAACCCGCCACTCAGAGGGAGCTCGAGCGTCTTGAGATCCGGAATTTCTCTGAAGATATGCTTCTTCACAATCAGCAGTATGAGAAAGGACTCATAAGTTCACAGGAATTCCTTGATTGGTACCTGGAAAACTATCCTCAACTCACAGAAGCCGCACTTACCGACTCATGGAATGCTATTTTAAAGGATTTTCCCCCGCACCGGCTGGACTTTCTGCGCCGGCTGGCCCAAGAAGGCCGGTATCAGCTAATCCTGTTAAGCAACACCAACCACCTTCATATTGACTGGGTAAAGGCAAACGTTCCATTTTTTGAAGAGTTCAAATCCTGTTTCGACGCGTTTTATCTTTCACAGGAAATAAACTTCAGAAAACCCGATCATTCCATTTACCAGTTTGTGATGCGCACCCATGAGCTGGATCCCTCAGAAACCCTCTTTATTGACGATACTTCAGAGAATACCAGGGCAGCTTCAGAACTGGGCATACATACCTGGAATATCGATCCGGCCCGGGAGGATGTAACCGATCTGTTTCAAATTAAAAAAGAGCTGTTTTGATATACCTGCTCCTCAGTATACTTTCGTCCAGTGTGATCTTTGTGATCTTCAAATTGTATGACAGGTTTGGCGTCAATACTCTGCAGGCGATCATTGTGAATTATTTTGTCGCTTTTTCGGTGGGTATGTACATTGATGAACAGCCCCTAAACCTCATGCGCATTCCTGGGGAATTATGGTTTCCCGGGACACTCCTGCTCGGGGTGATGTTCATAAGCGTCTTTTATCTGGCTGCAATGACCACCCAGCGCAGCGGATTATCAGTAGTCTCGGTCGCCACCAAGATGTCTGTTGCCATTCCTGTGCTGTTTGGGATCTTTCTATATAATGAAAGTACCGGAGTCATGAAGGTTACCGGGATCCTGCTTGCCCTGGGAGCCGTTTATCTTACTTCTATAAAAAAGAAAAGCGGCATTTCCATCCAAAAAAGGAACCTGATCTTTCCCCTTTTGGTCTTCCTGGGAAGCGGAACCATCGACACGATTTTAAAATATCTGGAGACCAGCTATGTTGCAGAAATAGATGTAGCCCTTTTCTCCTCCACGATCTTTGCCGTAGCCGGGATCATAGGCATCATGATCCTGCTCTTCCAGGCCATACAAGGGACCCTCAAAGTGACCGTCAGAAATATTTTAGGCGGAATCGCGCTGGGGGTCCCTAATTTCTTTTCCATCTACTTCCTTGTATTGGCATTAAGGACTCAAGGCTATGAAAGCTCCACCATATTCCCGTTGAACAATGTTGGGATAGTTATGGTATCCACCTTCCTGGGTATCCTGCTTTTCCGGGAAAGGATTATCTTTAAAAACTGGATCGGGATCGCCCTGGCTGTCATCAGTATCATACTTATTTCAAACGCCTGATCATGGAGGAGATAAAAGACACCTACCGCACATTGACCAAACCTTCTGAGGAGGTTCTTTTCAAGGACAAGAACAGTAAGTTCTATGGGTACGCGTTTCCCGTTTCTTCAGAAGAAGAGGTAAAGGAACACCTGGAAGAATTAAAAAAGAAACACCATGCCGCCCGTCACTGGTGCTATGCCTGGCAACTTGGAAAGGAAGAGTCCCGATACCGTGCCAATGATGACGGAGAACCTTCCAACTCGGCAGGAATGCCCATTTACGGGCAGATCCAATCCTTTGATGTGACCAATGCACTCATAGTGGTGGTTCGCTATTTTGGCGGGGTAAAACTGGGAGTAGGTGGATTGATCAACGCCTACAAGACTGCCGCTCAAATGGCACTGGAAGCCAGCAGCATTGTTAAACGCACCATAGATCATAAATACGAGATCTCCTTCGACTATCCCGAAATGAATAAGGTCATGCGCATCATCAAAGAGAACAACCTCAATGTACTGGATCAGAAACTGGAACTGGACTGCAGGATATACCTATCGGTACGAAAAAAAGATGCGCCGGGGATCTTTCAAAAATTTGATGCTACCTATAAGGTAAAGATCAAAAAGCTGGATGAAGAATAGCGTTTAATCGTTCGAGGCTACAGTTCCAGTTTTTCCAGTACATAGCGGGGACATCTGATGGGCCGGTTCTCTTTTGCATCCATGAACACAAGCGTGGTTCTCGCCTCTGTGAGCAGCTCATCTTCCTGGTTGAATATCTCATATTCAAATTCGATCCGTACACCGGGTTTTCCTATCAGTTTTGTTTCAATCCTTAAAATATCATCAAATTTTGCAGATTTTTTAAACCTTAGATTCAATTCGTATACCGGCAGCATCACCCCTTCTTCTTCCATAGACCTATAGGAGATCCCAAGCCCCGAAAGCCAATCAATTCGGGCTATTTCAAGATATTGAGCATAGTTTCCATGATAGACCACCCCCATTTGATCTGTTTCGGCATATCGTACTTTAACAAAGGTTTTTTGGCTTTTCATCGATTTTATGTGTGATTATTTAAATGGGTTTTG
>JBEPWW010000058.1:0-11269 GCA_041642215.1 Salinimicrobium sp.
CCTTGACCTTGAAATTTGTCACCTGATCGGCCGTTAATCCTGCGTTTGCAGAATTAGAGATCTCAGTCACCATTCCTTTGAACGCTTCCTTGAGATAGGCATCTACCTCCACTATGGTAGAATCACCAATGGAAACCTTTACGATATCATTTTCATTCACATCCACCACCACTTCCATATTGCTAAGATCTGCAACCCGCATGATCTCTGTTCCGGCCATTTGCTGGGTTCCAACCACTCTCTCCCCCAATTCGGCATCCAGGGAAGAAATCGTACCGCTCATGGGGGCGTATATATTGGTCCTGCCTAAATTTTCCCGGGCTTCGTTCACACTTGCCGCCGCACTCTTCACATTATAATAAGCCGACTGCCGGTTAGCCTGGGCCACCTCATAGGCTGATACTATCCGGTCCCACTCTGCCTTGGAAATGATCCCTTTCTCGAATAAAGCCTTGTTGCGTTCATAATTGGCCAGAGCTTCCCGCAGATTCGCTTCGGCCAGGGCAAGTCCCGCCCTTACATTTTGAAGACCTGCTTCAGATCTTTGCAGATTGGATTCATAGATATCGGGGTTCACCCTTACCAAAAGATCGCCTTTTTCTACCTGCTGCCCTTCAGACACAGGGAGTTCAATGATCTCTCCGGAAACTTCCGAAGAAAGTTTAACCTCAATTTCGGGCTGGATCTTTCCGGTCGCCGATACGGTCTCCACAATATCAATGGTTTTGATCGCTGTAACCTCCACCTCTTTGTAATTTCCTGATTTACCAAACCACCCGGATTTCTTACCTGCTATCAATACCACAATAACCACAAGGGCAACTACTACTATACTAAATATTGTCTTTTTCTTCATTATTATATTTTAAGATCTCTAACAGGGACACCAAAATAAAGCTCCAGGACCTTCAGTTTGAATATATAATCAAATTTGGCCCGAACTACTTCGCTTTGCGCATTTTCCAGGTTGAATTTAGCCTGACTCAGGTCAAAGGCATTCGTCAGCCCCACATCATATCGCTCATTTGCATATCCAAAAGCCAGCTCCTGAGCTTCTGCTGCTATCAGTGCGGCCTCATAGGCTTTAAAAGCCCCCTGCGCATCCACATAGGCCTGGTAAACATTTGCTTCCAGATCAAGTTTGGTCTGCTCCAGGCGATAATCTGCCCTTCTCACATTGATCTCGTTCCTTTTTACTGCATTGCGGGTAGCAAACCCGTTGAGAAAAGGAATATTAAGCTGAAGCCCATACGTGATCCCGTCATTTCTTTGAAGCTGCTCGAAAAACGGCAAAGGGCTTCCAATTTCGGTAACGGTATTGGGCGCTACCACAGGTTCCATCGTACTCTCTACAAACCCAATTCTTCTAAACGGATCATCAGGATCAAGCCCTCCGCTAATAAGTCGTCCCGCACCAGATTCCCTGGTATTATAATTAAAGAAGGCTCCTAAAGTGGGCCAGTAAGCCCCTTTTGCCAATTCCACATCCTTTTCTGCAAGGTTTCTGTTTTCTTCAGCCACTTTTACTTCGTACCGTGATTCCTGCGCCTCTTCAATAATAGTAGAAACAGGCATCTCCAGCATCTCATTTCCAAACACCATGTAATCCCGATCCACCACGTCAAAATTCTCATAATCCCTGATTAGAAGCGTCTGCGCCAGGGCTATGAGAGAAACACGTACATTATTCTGCGCTACAATGATTCGCTGCTCTTCATTGGCTGCATTCGCTCTTATCTCCAGGAGGTCGCCTTCAGGAAGTGAGCCAGCATCGACCAGTTCCCGCACTCTCTCCAGTTGCTCAAGGGTTACCTGGTGTTGCCCCTGAATTACCTTTAAGCTTTCTTTATTGAACAGCACCTGTAAATAGGAATTCGCTACGAACAATGCAATATCATCTTTCATTTGCTCCAGGGAATACCGGCTGGCCAGTTCAGAGAGCCTGGCACGTTGCAATTGTTTCACATTCCTTAAGCCGTCAAACAGTGCCATACTCGCGGTTACCCCCGCCGAAAAGTTCCTGGTCGTCTGGGTTTGAAGGATCCCGGTGGTCACATCCTGGGTTAATCCGGTGTTCCAGGCATTTGAAGCCGAAGCATTTATATTTGGAAGAAAATTCCCAATCGCATCAGAACGCTCAATTTTTGAGGCTTCCAGGTCAAGCTCAGACTGCTTGACAGAGATGTTGTTTTCCAGGGCATGCTCAATACATTCCTCGAGCGTCCATTCTTTCTCCTGTGCAAAAGAAACCATTCCCACAGATAGAAGGAGCGCTGACAATACTATTTTTTTCATACTAAAGCTTGTGAAGGATAAGTCTTAAAAAGACTAAAGATGTTACATTTTATGTACGGGAAAATCTAATTTGCTGCAACTCCCCCAGGTTTTATTTGATTCCAGACCTTAATCCTGTCTTCCTTGCTCACCCCGTTTTTCACCTCCACATGTATCCCATCACTAATTCCCAATTCGATATCCCGCCGGGTAAATGTCTGATCGCCGTTCAATATCTCCACAAAAGGCTGTTGGGTTTTTGGATCGAACTGCACAAGGGCTTCTTTAATAGCCAAAACATTTTCGGCTTTCGCCAATATAATGGACGCATTGGCACTTAATCCTGCCCTAATAAAGGTGGTATCGACCTTATCCAGCGTGCCTTTTATATTAAATTGAATGGCTCCGTTTTCCTCCACACCTTTGGGCGCAATATAACTTAGTACCGCATTAAAAATCTTATTTTCAATAGCCCCTACAGTGACCTCCAACGGAAGATTTTCCCTAATTTTCCCAACTTCACTTTCATCCACTTTTCCTTCAAAGATCATTTCATTGACATCTGCCAGGGTAGCCAGGGTGGTCCCGTCATTGAAGTTATTGCTCTCGATCACCTGGTTCCCCGTCTTTACCGGCACATCGAGGACCATTCCTTCCACTGTAGACCGAATAAGGGTATTGGCTGCACTTCCTATTCCGCGTGTCGTCCCTGTTTTTACGATCTCGAAATTCTGCCCGGCAGAGCGAAAATTCTGTTGTGCCCTTTTATAGGAGGTTTCTGCATTATCAAATTCATTGGCAGATATGATCCCCTTTTCGAAAAGGGTCTTTTGGCGGTCATACATTTTCTGTTCATTCTCGAGATTGATTCTCGCAGTGGCAACGGCATCCTTTGCGTTCTGCAACGAAGAAACATTTGGGATCACCCTGATCCTGGCAATGAGATCCCCCGCTTTTATACGGTCTCCGGCTTCAATATAGATCTCATCAATAATACCCGAGATGTTGGGTTTTATAAGAACCTCCTCTTTAGGTACGATATTCCCGGTTGCTACAGTCTTCTTCACGATGGTTTGGGTTGACGCCTGCTCTGTGGCATAGACCACAGGATCCTCCTGGTTTTTTTTGTACAGGTAGTACAGAGCACCCACGAAAGCCACGGCAATAAGCCCCAAAATGATAACGGTAACTGCTTTTTTCATCTTCTGAAATATTTATTTTATTTATTTTCCTTTATTCTGTCCTAAGGGCATCTACCGGCTTTACCCGTATCGCATTTTGGGCCGGGATCATTCCAGCCAGCAATCCAGACAGTACCAGGATCCCCAGCGCGATCGCTACCACCCCCAGGTTCACACTGGGATTGGCAAACATCATCTCTGTGGTATCCACACCCTGCAGGGCATAATTAACCAGTCCTATCACTGCGGTTGCCAATACAATCCCTGCCATTCCCGAAATGATGGTCAGAAAAACAGATTCTATTAGAATCTGCCCGCGTATGGACCAGGGGCTCGCTCCCAGAGCTCTTCGTATTCCTATCTCATTGGTTCGCTCCTTCACAACGATCAACATAATGTTACTGATACCGATAATCCCCGAGAGCAGTACCAGGATCCCCACGAAATAAGCCACGCCAGTAAGGGCTGCAAAAAGTCCGTTGATCTTGCTGAATTCCTCATACAAATCAAAATTTCCCACTGCCCGGTCATCCTCCGGATGAATAGAATGCCTTTTCTTGACCACATCAATGATCTGCCCCTTAAGCTGGGTGATCGAAGAGCCATGCTTAGCCGTTATAGCCATCCAGCCCACATCTTCACCTCTGTTAAATGCCTGCGAAAAAGAAGTAAAAGGAACAAAGATCTCCTTCTGCCTTTCTTCTGAATTACCGTTATTGCTGCCCTTTTTCTTATAGGTCCCTACTACCATGAAATTGACCCCATTGATCTTGAGGTAACTTCCCAGGACCTCTTCCCCCTTTTCGTACATTCCAATCCGCACCCCTTCGCCAATGACAGCCACTTTTCTTTTTTCATTGATATCAGAATAATTGATAAATCTCCCGGAGGTGATATCCATAGGATCCTGTTGAATGATCTCAGGATAATCCCCATAGACATTAAAAGCACCGGTATTTAAACCCCTTATCACATTATTGGCACCTCCAAATCCCCCAAGCTGATTGCGGGGAGAGACAAAGCGCAGATCAGGTACTTCCTGTTTGATCGCAGCCACATCTCCTGTTTTGAAGTTGTAACGTCTTCCCTTTGGCAGCCCTTTATAAGGTTTAGAAGCCGTTTGTGTCCACATGAACATGGAATTCGTGGCCATACCACCAAAACCCTGCTTAACCCCATTTTCAAGGCCCTTTCCGGCCGCCAGGAGGATCACCAGGATAAAGATCCCCCAAAGCACCCCAAAGGCGGTAAGGATCGTCCTGAACCAGTTTGAGCTCAGCGCCTCAAGAATTTCGTTCCATGTATCCCGGCTAAACATCTTATTCGTCTCTTAATGCAACAATAGGTTTGATCCTGGCTGCCCTCCAGGCCGGAAAAAAACCTGCCAGGGCGCCCGCAACAATCAATATCAATACTGTGGATACCGCTACTGTGAAATTCACAGAAGGATTTGCTATATAATTGGTTTCAATGAGCGGTCCCACGAATTCCAGCAGGGCCAGACTCCCAATCAACCCGATGAACCCTGCTATAGCGGTAACAAAAATGGACTCATGAAGCACCATCGCAACAATTGAAATGGGTTCGGCCCCCAGGGCTTTCCGGATCCCTATCTCACGGGTGCGTTCTTTCACTATAATGAGCATAATATTACTTACTCCCACTACTCCCGCAATAATGGTACAGATTCCCACCCCCCAGAAAAAGAACTTGATCATGGCAATGAGATCATAGAACCGCTTGGCATTCTCCAGATTATTATTGATGTTGATAGCCCGGGTATCATCCGGGGCCACAGAATGTCTTTCCTTTAGGTATTGCTCAAGCTCTGCAGAAAACCGGGTCGATGCCGCCAGTGCTTTATCAAAATTATCTTCCCTTTGAAGTGTAAAGGCCATATTTCCTATGTCATTCCCGCCACCAAAAACCCTTTGAGCCGTAGAAAGGGGCACATATACACGGGTTTCTTCCCGCTCTCCTCCGGGATCTGAGAATACGCCTATTACCTTAAAATTGATTTGGGACAATTGTATATATTCCCCAACCGCATCGGCCTCCTTAAAAAGATCGGTTTTAACCTTCCTGCCAATCACCGCCACCTTTTCATGCCCCTCGTGGTCCTTATAGTTCAGAAAACGCCCGGCCATCATGGAGGAATTCTCCAGAAACTGGTAATCGGGGAATACCCCTTCCACCCGGTAGGAGCCCGATTCCCTCTTGTAGTTCACCACTCCATTCCAGATTCGATAAACAGAAGACCTGTACTCCAGTTCATCCAGATGCTTTTGTACAGTGTACTCATAATCCTGATTTTTCATTTGGATACGGCGACCTGGATTTAACCCGTTATGCTCAATGGAAGTGACTCCCGTCCAAACGTACAGGATATTCGTCGCATCCTGCTCAAATTCTTTTGAGATCCCATTCTTCATTCCTTCCCCTATACCCAAAAGAATGACCAGAATAAAGATACCGGAAGCCACAGAGAGGCCAGTAAGAAACGTGCGCAATTTGTTTTTGCGAATCGTTTCAAAGATCTCCTGCCAGCGTTCCAAATCAAACATTCTCCACAGCCCTTATTTGATTAATTCCTGTATCGTCAATTATCACCCCGTCCTTGAGGTTTACGATACGTTTGGTCATTTGCGCAATATCATGCTCATGGGTGACGATAAGAATCGTGCGACCTTCATCATTGATCCCCTGGATTAGATCCATTACTTCATAGGAGGTTTTGGTATCCAGGGCACCGGTAGGTTCATCTGCAAGTAACACTTTGGGATCACTGGCCAGTGCCCTGGCAATGGCCACCCGCTGTTTTTGACCTCCGGAAAGTTCCCCGGGAAGATGTCCAGCCCAGTCGGCCAGCCCCACCTTTTCCAAATAGCCCATCGCCCGTTCCATTCGTTCTCCCCGCTTCATTTTTTGATAATAAAGAGGTAGCGCCACATTGTCCAGGGCAGTTTTGTACGATATGAGGTTAAAAGACTGGAAGATAAAACCCAAAAACCTGTTGCGGTATCGTGCCGCAATGGTTTCATTAAGGTTTTTGATAGGCACCCCGTCCAGGGTATAGGTACCCTCATCTGCTTCATCCAGCATTCCAAGGATATTCAACAAGGTAGATTTCCCAGATCCAGAGGATCCCATGATAGAAACCAGCTCCCCTTCGGCCACGTCAAAATCGATCCCCTTAAGAACATGAAGGGAGTTAGTCCCCATCTTATAGGATTTATGCAAATTCCTTATTTCGATCATAACAGGAAATTCTAAATGAGCATGAATTGGCTTCACGCACAACCATTAGACTAACCTAAAACGAAAAAGTTACATGAAAAGGAAAAGGAAATTGTTAAATGTTTAGATAATCATTCTGTTGTTTAAGGAGTATCTTCCTCCGACTTCTGTTGCTTGCGGGACCTCCAGATAAAATAAGCCACTCCGGCCATAAGAAGATAGGGAAAGATCATCAGGTATACGATCCCGTCATTAATACCTTCAGCAGCAGTTGGGGTAGCCTGGCTTTCAAGTACTGCACGGCACATGGAACATTGCGCATCCATATCAAGGGGCGCAATAAGAAACACAAGCAGTATGAAAAGGATCTTTGTCTTCATTTTCAAAAAGAATTAATAGTAAGGAGCCATAAACAAATAGACCAAAACCCCGGTTACGGCCACATAGAGCCAGATAGGAAAAGTCCATCGGGCAATGCGTGCGTGGCGGGTATATTCTCCTGTAAGCCCCCTGTACATAGTGAACAATACCAGTGGAACTATAATAGCCGAAAGAAGAATATGCGTGATGAGGATAAAGAAATAGACCACTTTCAAGGCCCCATCTCCTCCATAAGGTACCGGATCATTGCTGACTTTTGAAATAACGTAGCTCACCAAAAACACCGATGACAGCACAAAGGCGGCGATCATGACATTACGGTGTTTTATAACCTGCCCTGTTTTTATAAAGAAGTAACCAGCCAGTAATAGCAGTGTGGTCAAAAAGTTAAGGACGGCATGAAAAAACGGAAAAGTACCAACCTGGGCTCCAATAAAATCAAATCGCTCGGGAAGGTACATAAGGATAAGTACCAGCACAGGAACTGCTATAGACAATCCTATGATCGTAGGGATCATTATCCGGTCCCTTCTACCGGCCTCGAGATTATAAAAGTTTCTTAGCATCTTCAATCAATATATCTATTTGCGGCTCTTCTTCTCCAAAAGCGGCTTTTTTTCCTCTTTCTATAGAGCCTCTGTAATAAATGATAGGGTTTCCAAACTGGTCAGTACGCGAGCGTATATATCCCTCCTTATCGATCAGGGCAAAATGGCCGGAGTGTTCAAAACCTCCTTCAGCCTCGGGGTTCACACCGGCATAAATATTAAATCCTGTATTAGCGAGATCGTAGATCTCTGCTCTCTCCCCGGTAAGAAGGTGCCAGTTGGGGTGCTCGATCCCGTTAGCTTCTGCATACTTCTTCAACACCTCGGGGCTATCATGCTCTGGATCTATGGTAAAGGAAGCAATCCCAAATGCATCTTCGCCCTGGAATTCCTTTTGTACCATCACCAGGTTTTGGTTCATTATTGGGCATATCGTAGGACAGGTAGTAAAGAAGAATTCTGCGATAAACACTTTTCCTTCAAAATCCCTGTTGCTGATGGTATCCCCTTCCTGGTTAACAAACTCAAAAGCCGGGATCTTTTTCTTTTCCCCGTCAATGAGAATGTAAGGCAGGGTAGCATCTGAAACCCTCTTTTTATTATTTTCGTTATCAGACCGGTTAGAGGTCACCACTTCTTTATCAGAAACCCGGTCGATTATTTCGGGGATAAAGATGATCCCAAAAACCAGGATCACAAGGGAAATTCCTACATAAGAGTAATTCTTCATCTAATTACTTCGATTTGATTTGTATTTTTTCAATTCAAGGCGATATTCGGCCAGTATAACCTTCACATCATCATTCATTTTATTGTTGAGAACAGCAACAGAACCCGTATCATATCCATACAACATACCATGATCTTCATCATCATCACGCCCTCTGAGATCGGCATTTTTATCGATGATGAAAACCTCAGTTGATGAGAGATCATCCCGTAGAGATCGATTTGTTTCCAGCCCTTCAAAAAGCTGTTTTACAGCCTCCTCAGTTCCCAGGAAGAATTTCCATTTGCTCATATCCACGATTTGGCCCAGTTCATTTTTCATTAGTCGTATGTCCTCTTCAGAACTTTCGGGAGCTACAAAAACGAACTGCAGGTCCTTGAACTGGTAATAAGGCTCATAAATTTTTTCAGCCAGATGATAGGCCCCGGTAAGATTCTCCATGGGCTGTTTTCCGGGGAAGCCCAGGATGGTAATATGCCCTTCAAGGGATAATTCCTCTCCTTTGAGGCTGTGCAATTCCCCAGTTTGTTTCACATTTTCAGTAAGCACAGGGAGCCTCGCGAAATTATTAACTCCAGACGAGAAAAAAAGGTAAGCAACAATAGGTAAGGCAAAAAGCACAGTTACCACAAAAAACTTCTTCATAAGCCTCTAGAAATAAGACTGCAAAAATAAAAAAAGGCGGTTTAAAAACCGCCTTTTCATCTTGATTTAACTTTTAAAAGTCCCAGGATACATGGCCCCGATCCATCACTTCGTAGACGTAATCACCTTCTGTGAGAAGGATAAACACGAGATAGATTATCAGGAACACGCTGGTCCAGACAACAGCCCTTCTAAGGCCTTTTGTCTCGCCTTCCATGTGCATGAAGGCCCAGGTAATGTAATAGGCTTTATAGATCGTGAGAATAATAAATATCCAGTTTATAAGCTTAAGGCTTATGAAGTAGGTATGAACCAGAAAATCTGGTTTGATGATACCTAAAATAACTTCAACTAATGTAACCACAGAAAGGATTAAGAAAACAAACCAGATCCTTTTGCTGTTCGATTCGTGTGTATGTTCTGTACTATGTGCCATTTTCTATATTTCGCTTTATTAAACCAGGTAAAAGAAAGTAAATACAAATACCCAAACTAAGTCTACAAAGTGCCAGTATAATCCAACCTTCTCAACCATTTCATAATGCCCTCTTCTTTCATAGGTTCCAAGAAGCACATTAAAAAAGATGATAATATTGATGAGCACTCCGGTCAAAACGTGGAAACCATGGAAACCGGTGATAAAGAAAAAGAAGTCACCAAATAAAGGATTTCCATATTCATTCCTAATCAGGTTAGCCCCTTCAATGATCCCGATGCCATCTGCCTCCAGCTTAGCCATAGACTCGTTTCTGGTCAATACCGTTTTTTCTCCTGTCTCAGTCAACTGTTGGGTCCTGACAAGGATATTTGGATTTGCGGCAAAACCGGTCATTACATCTTCCATGGTAAACCGGGGAAGATCAGGCTCATCTGTAAACCACAATCCATTGGTTCTTTCATGAAGGACTCTGTCCCTGGGGGAAGCCGTTACAAATTCATCAAGAGCAACTCTTTTTCCATCTGTATCCACAAACTGGAGTACATTCCCTCCGGCTGTTTCAACGGCCCCATAGGTCCCCTGAATAAAATTTTTCCATTCCCAGGCCTGGGAACCAAGGAAGATCACACCACCTATAATGGTCAGCAACATATAGAACGTCACTTTCGCTCTCTTCATCTGGTGTCCCGCATCTACCGCCAGCACCATGGTTACAGAAGAAAAGATCAGTATGAAAGTCATCAACGCCACATAATACATCGGGGCGTCCACTCCATGTAAAAAGGGAAAGTGATTAAAGACTTCATCTGCGATTGGCCAGGAATCTGCAAATTTATATCTCGCAAAACCATATGAGGCCAGAAATCCGGTGAAGGTCAAGGCATCAGACAAAATGAAGAACCACATCATCATTTTCCCATAGCTGACTTTTAAAGGCTCATTGCCTCCACCCCAGGTTTTTCCTTCAGTACCTGTTCTAGTAACAGTAGCTTCCATAGAAAGTGTTCAAATTTTAGTATTCGGCAAAAATACGGATTTTTATTATCTAAAGAAATATAAAAACAAAAACAGGTAAATCCAGAGCGCATCCACAAAGTGCCAGTAGGTGGCACCCAACTCTAAGCCAAGGGTTTGCCCTGCATGGTAACGCTGTTTAAAATGGTTATAAATTAGGACAAAAAGCACGATTATACCTCCTGCTAAATGTGCTAAATGCGCCAATATTACCACATAAATAAAAGAGGTGGTAACGGTACTCTCACTGCCGGTAAAATAATATCCACGGGAAATAAGATCCTCAAAGCTGTTGAACTGAAGAAAAACAAAGATGATCCCCAGGACCAGGGTAGACAAAAGCAACCCGGTAGCTTTCCTGCGTTGGCTCGATGAAACGGCTTTTTTTGCGAATATCAGGGTAATACTGCTCGTTAAAATAACTAGGGTACTCCAGTAGAAAGCATTGGGCAGCGCTATACCTCCAACCCAGTCCGGACGGCTCTTACTAACAACATAGGCACTGGTAAGGCCAGCAAACATCATCGCCATACTTATGATCCCAAACCAGAGCATCATTTTCTTGGCCCGGCCTTTCTTTTGATCTTCGTTTCCGCGAGTTAAATCCATATTCGAAATAATTTGTCTAAAACATAAATAATTTGAAGCAGTGTTATATAGGAAACACTTGCAAACATGAGTTGTTTGGCTGCTTTTTCGTCTCTCTCTTTATAGAGCTTAATGGCATAGAACAACATTCCCAGCCCCAGCAAGAACACAAGACCCCCAGCAACAGGAGTGAGATAAAGTTTTCCGGTCACTCCAAACACAGGGATCAGAG
>JBEPWW010000059.1:0-11268 GCA_041642215.1 Salinimicrobium sp.
TTTTTTACCTGTTGACCTGTCGTTTCTACTCATAGTTAATTTTTTTTACAAAGATACTAGTTTGTAAGACAATATGGATATTTAAGGAATTAAGTTAAAAACATGCCTTTGAAGAGCAGACGTTTTGAAGTTATTTTACAAAACCCGCCCCAGGAGCGCATCGATATCTATTAGAACAATGCTAAAAACGCCGCCCACAATGATCGCTTTGAGCAGGTTGTGCAGCAACAAATATTGCCATTTGGCCTTGCTGAAATACAGGAAGAGCAGGAAAAGTATGAGTAAACTCACTGCGATGTAGAAAAAGTAATCCATTTTCCCAATCTCATAGCTAAAAACCAGAAAATAAACCGGCACAATGGAAAGGATAGTAAGCCCGGATAGCAGACTTTTGCTTAGTCTCTCACCATACACTATAGGGATAGTCTTATACCCCTGCACCAAATCCCCTTTCATATTTTCCAGGTCCTTTACCAGTTCCCTCATCACAATAATAAGGTACAGGAAAGTAGCATGTACAAAGATCACCGATTCAAAATTCTTATAGTATACAAAAACGGCAAAGAAAGGGGTAATGGTGAGGATGGACGCCACCAAATTGTTGAGGAACAGTATCTTCTTCAGGCGGTGCGAATACAACCAGATCACAAAAATATAGATCGAAAAGAAAACTACCGCTCTAAAGGAAACATAACTCGCAAAGAAGATCCCGGCAAGGTTAAGCACAAAATAAACAGACAGTTTGGTGCGCTGGCTTACAAAACGGTCCAGCATAGTCTTATGGGGACGGTTAATAAGATCCTTTTCACTGTCATAAAAATTGTTGATGATATATCCGGCAGCCACTACAGAAGCTGTCGCCAGCACGAGGAAAAAAAGATTGGGATCAAAAAGCACCCGGGACACCGGCAGCTCATGGGCAAGAATGAAAATAGAGGTGAGATACTGGGCAATAACCAATATCAAAATATTGTAGCCCCGCACGACCGAGATCAAACTTAATATCTTAAGAAGAAGTCTTTTATTGGATATAGATACCATTTCCCTTTTAGAAGTTGTAAACCACTTCCAAACGGTAATCCTTTAAGGATTTTCTTGCCTTCTCAATATCTTCTGTAAACCCGAGGATGTAGCCGCCACCACCAGAACCGCAAAGCTTCAGGTAGTATTCATTGGTTTCAATGCCTTTTTTCCACAGCTTATGGAACTGCGCCGGAATCATTGGCTTAAAGTTATCAAGAACCACGTGCGACAGCTTTTTAATGTTCCCGAAAAGGGATTTCACATCTCCTTTTAAGAAATCATCCACACAGGCATCTGTATGTTTCACGAACTGGTCTTTGAGCATTTGCCTGAAAGGCTCCTGCTTCATATTTTCCATGAAGATATTCACCATAGGAGCCGTTTCTCCTACAGAGCCGCTATCCAGCAAAAACACAGCCCCTTTGCCGTTCTGGGTCTGAGAGGGTATTCCCGCCGGTTCAATATTATCTTTTGAATTGATAAGAATAGGTATGCTCAAATACGAATTGAGCGGGTCCAGCCCTGAAGATTTCCCGTGAAAGAAGGATTCCATCTCCCCAAATATCTCCTTGAGTTTCAATAGTTTTTCCCGGGTAAGATTTTCAAGTACGGTGATCTTGTTAAGCGCGTATTCATCGTAAATAGCCGCTACCAAAGCACCACTACTTCCTACCCCATATCCCTGCGGAATACTTGAATCAAAATACATCCCCTTGTGTATATCCTCCCTTAGAGCCTTCATATCGAACTGAACAAGGGATGAATTCTCGGTTTGCAGCGTATCCAGATAATCCACAAATAGTTGGAGACGCCGGTTGGATTCCACAGCCTCTTCAGAAGGATCTTCATCCACCTTCAGGGCCCCGTTATAAAAATTATAAGGAATAGATAAACCTTTGGAATCTTTAATGATGCCGTACTCTCCGAAGAGTAAGATTTTTGAATAAAATAAAGGTCCTTTCATGGGGATTGGGGTTTTATGCTTCTGAAGGTCACCTCTTCCATCACTTTCAGGAGGCATGGACATTCAACAACTATTAATCCTTCAATTTTGATGAACTACATCAAAGTTAAGGAATCTTCCTGAATTTTGTTTCTACAAAATCAATGTGGCAAAAATACAAAATTTGGCTGTTTCCCACGTTTCTTTAACACATCCTTTTATCTTCAGCACAAAGATACGACCTAAATACAATAACTCCAATTCCTTCAATTACAGCAGATTTACTATACTTCCCGGCCGAATCTCTCAGCGCCGCCACCCAGACTGTCGGCTATATACTGCCCGTTCTGGCAGTATTGCAACAATTCGGCCTGAATGAATTCCATGACCTCCTCCCTTTCATGGTGGGGATATAGTAAATGCACATTGGCACCGGCATCCAGGGTGAAGCACAGGTGCAGTCCGGTATCCTGCCTGAATTCAAAAACTTTGTTGATAATGGAAAGCGTCTTGGGCTTCATAAGCAAAAAGTAAGGCTGGCTTGTCATCATCATCGCGTGAAGGGTTAAGGCTTCACTTTCCACTACCCTGATAAATTCGGGAAGATCCCCGCTTTGAAAGATCTCCTGCAGTTTCCCCAGGTTCTCATGAGCCTGCTCAAAACGCCTTGGAGCAAAAGGATGGCCGTTCATAAGATCATGCCCCAGCGTACTGCTTATTTGTTTCTCTCCTTTATCAACCAGCAGAATGGTATCCTGGTAATTCCTGAAGTTCTCATGTACGGGATGCGGATACTTCACCCCAAAAAGATCACTGCTCCCGGGAATCCCCTTGTGCGTTCCCCAGACTACCAGTTCCCCTTCAACACTACGGCAGGCACTGCCTGATCCAAGCCTGGCCAGGAACGAAGCTTTTTGAGTGAAATATTCAGGGGTCATCTGCGGGTCCAGTTCTTTTTCCAGGCTCATAAGGCACAGAGCCATGGCACTCATCCCGCTGGCAGATGAAGCGATCCCGCTGCTATGAGGAAAAGAATTGGAGGTCTCTATTGTAAACCGGTAATCTTTCAGAAAAGGCAGATATTGCTCCACCCTCTCAAAAAATTGTCTCATCTTAGGTTCAAACGACTTTTTCTTTTCTGTTCCGAAATAAAGTTCAAAGTCAAATTCCCGGGAGGGCTGCTCCTTTTTCACATAGGTGAGAGTGGTGGTCGTTCTGCAGGCATCCAACGTAAAGCTTATGGATGGATTTGCCGGGATCTGGTTCTCCTTTTTCCCCCAATATTTAACAAGGGCGATATTGCTCGGGGATTTCCAGGTTACTTTACCCTCACCGACCTTCCGGGAATATTCCCCGGGGATAAAATCTTTTTCGCTCATCACAATTATTTCAGCAAAGATAATTTTTCCGAATAAAGCCCTATCTGTCAAATGAAATAAATTCCTATTTTAGTGCAACCAACCATTATCCATGGCCAGAAAGATCTTCATAAAGAATGTACTGAGTATAGTAGTTTGCCTGCTAGCCGCTTTTGTGGGCTATATAGCGGCACAAACTTCCTATGACGACTGGTATCTCAAGCTGGAAAAATCTACTCTGTACGGTCCTGAAATCATCTATCCTGCCGGCTGGCTCCTGCTGTATATCCTAATGGGAGTTGCCGCAGGCCTGGTATGGAGCAAAGGTTTCTATCACAAATGGGTGCAGGTGGCGATCTATCACTTTGGATTTCAACTGGTTTTGAGCGCATTCTGGTTCATACTTTTCTTCGGGATTCAGCGCCCTTTATACGCCCTGGTCGATCTGGCCATTTTGCTGGTCCTGCTTGTCATCACCTTTAGATGGTTTAAGATCGTAAACCCCACAGCCGCTTATTTACTTATTCCGCATATGGTCTGGCTGGTCTACATCGGGGTTCTCAATTTCGAGATCTGGCGGTTGAACTAATCTTTTAGAAAAAATGAAAAAGACCATACTCATTACAGGTGCCTCCAGCGGCATTGGCAGGGCAACAGCCAAATTTTTTGCAGAAAAAGGATGGAATGTCGCCGCCAGCATGCGCGCTCCAGAAGAAGAAACCGAACTTAAGAAAATCGAAGGCATCAGGGTCTACAAACTGGATGTCACGAAAGAGGAAGATATTCGCTCTATAATCCCTTCCGTACTTAAGGATTTTTCCCGGCTGGATGTGCTGCTTAATAACGCCGGATATGGCGCCGTAGGGCCCCTTGAAAAATCGACAGACCGGGAGGTAAGACAGCAGTTTGAAGTAAATGTGTTTGGAGTGATCAGTCTTACACGCGAAGCTATTCCTGTTTTCAGGAAGCAGGGCAATGGACTTATCATTAACGTATCTTCTGTAGTGGGCAGATTGACCGTTCCTCTGTATACCATGTACAGCTCGAGTAAATGGGCACTGGAAGGTTTTTCTGAAGCCCTGCAGTACGAATTAAAACAGTTTAACATTGGAGTAAAACTGATAGAACCTGCATCTACTAAAACCGATTTTCATAAACGTTCCCTGAATGTGTTTAAAAACGAGAAAATTGAAGGCTATGATGATCTGGAAGAAACAGTCCTTACCGGCATGAAGAAGCGGAACAAAAAAGCTTCGGAACCGGAAGTAGTCGCGAAAACCATTTATAAAGCAGCCACAGACGGAAAGGAAAAATTGAGATATGCCCCCGATAAACAGTCCAGAATGATCCTCACAGCCAGGAGTCTTGTGCCAACGGGCTGGTTCAACAGGATGGTTTACAAATACCAGGTCAGGAATGCTGATCGGTCATAGCCCGGGCTGCCAAAAATCCACCCGTCCAGGCATTCTGAAAATTAAATCCTCCGGTAATCGCATCGATATTCAATACTTCCCCGGCCAAAAATAGGTTTTTACAGATCCTGCTTTCGAAGGTTTTAAAATTGATCTCTTTTAGCTCCACCCCGCCCGCGGTCACAAATTCTTCCTTAAATGTGCTTTTCCCATGCACCGGGAAAACAGCTTCTGTAAGTTGGAAGGCCAAAGCCTTTAATTGTTTATTACTGAGATCTGCCCAGTTTTGACCTTCAGAGATACCTGTGGCAGTCACCAGGCTCTGCCATAAGCGACGGGGAAGATCAAACTGTGGATGCTTGAATGCGTATTGCTTCCCGGCATCCTGTTTCTGCTCTTTAAGGCTTTCCAGGGCCTCTGCCGCGGTAATCCCCCCAAGCCAGTTGACCTCTATTTCAAAATGGTTTTTCCCGCTCAATTCTCGAGCACCCCAGGCCGAAAGCTTTAGAATAGCAGGACCGCTCATCCCCCAGTGGGTGATCAAGAGTGGACCTTCAGCCTCCAGTTTTTCATTCGGGACCTTCACTATGGCCCGGGTAGCTATTCCCGGCAGCTCCTTTATGCGGTCATCTTTAATATTGAAGGTAAACAGGGAAGGAACTCCCGGCACTATGCTGTGGCCCAGTTTTTCCAGCATGCCCCATATTTTTGGATTGCTCCCTGTGGCCACCAGGACCTTTTTTGCGGCAAACTCACCAACACTGGTTCGTACCAGCCACCGCTCTCCTTCCCGTACTATATCCTGCACCGCATGTTTGGTCAAAACCTGTATTCCCAGCCGGTCGGTCTCTCGCAGGAAGCAATCAATGATGGTCTGGGAAGAATTACTTTGAGGGAACATCCTGCCGTCTTCTTCTGTCTTTAATTCCACCCCGTGTTCTTCAAACCAGGCTATGGTATCTCCTGTCATAAACGAATGAAAAGGCCCACGAAGTTCTTTTTCACCCCGGGGGTAATTTTTCGCAAGCTCCTTCGGAAGGAATTCGGCATGGGTGACATTACAGCGTCCACCCCCGGAAATTCGAACCTTATTGAGTACATCTTTTCCTCTTTCAAGAATAGTAATTCTTGCTGAAGGATTCATTTCCGCAGCATTAATAGCGGTGAAAAAGCCTGCGGCGCCGCCTCCAATGATAATTATATCCTGCTCTATGATTTTCTGCCCCTCCAAAATGATGATTTTTAACTTCTGCTTCAAAGGTATTCAAAAATCGGAAAGCCGCCGGTCTCCTTAATCTTTGTAAAACTGAAGCTAAAATCTTCTTAAACAGGCAATTCAGAAAATCACACTTCAATAACTTTAGATTATTAAATATTTAATGATGAGCAAGCCGAAGGATCTTCCGAAACAAAAACAAGCGAAACAACCCGGTGAGGAGCAAAAAATGCATCCGGAACCTGAAATCATTCGAAAAGGCTATAAGGGTAGTGAAAAACTGAAGGAAAAAATTGCGCTCATTACCGGCGGGGACAGTGGGATAGGCCGCAGTATTGCGCTGCATTTCGCCAAAGAAGGCGCCGCGGTTGCGATTGTTTATCTTTCTGAAGATAAAGATGCCCGGGAAACCCGGAAAATGGTCCAGGATACAGGGGCAGAATGCCTTCTGCTCGAAGGGGACCTCAAGGAGGAAGAATTTTGTCAAAAAGCGGTTGAGGAAACAGTTCGTGAATTTGGAGGCCTCAATATCCTGGTCAATAACGCGGCAATGCAGTTTCCTAAAGGCACACCAGAGGAAATCACCTCAAAGCAGCTACACAAAACGTTCGAAACTAATATCTTCCCCTATTTTTATATGGTTCGTGCCGCTCTGGAGCATTTGCAGGAAGGGGATTGCATCATCAACACCACCTCTGTCACTGCCTATCGCGGGAGCAAGCACCTTTTGGATTATTCCAGCACAAAAGGCGCGATAGTAGCTTTTACCCGCTCCCTTTCAAAAATGCTGGTGGACAGAAAGATTCGCGTAAACGGGGTGGCCCCAGGCCCTATCTGGACGCCGCTTATTCCGGCGAGCTTTGAGGAAGATGAAGTTGCCGAGTTTGGCAAGAAGGTACCTATGGGCCGCGCCGGGCAGCCATCAGAGGTAGGGCCAGCCTATGTCTTTCTGGCCTGTGAAGACAGCAGCTATATTACGGGGCAGGTGATACACATTAACGGCGGTGAAGTGGTAGGAGGCTGATATGTTAAGTTGGACAGAAATCCTGGGCCTGTTAGCAGGGGTATGCACCACAGCCGCGGTCGTACCGCAACTCGTGAAAGCATGGAAGACGAAAAAGGTGGAGGATGTTTCTCCCGGAATGTTCTTTGTGCTGGTCACCGGGCTCGCCCTTTGGGTGGTCTATGGGATCATTAGAAATGATCTTCCCATTATCGCCACCAATGGGACCGCTCTCTTTTTAAACAGCCTGATGCTTTATCTCCTTTTTAAATATGATCATAACAAATAGCTGATTTTAAAAACTTGTACGCCTGTCATAATTTCTTCTTAAACCAATTGCTTCGAGAAAACCGGAAACTTATTTTAGCCAAAACGATCTATGTCATCACATAACCCTCATACACCCACAACTTCTTCTCCCTCTTCTTATGAAGAGATCAGGATCGCCTTTGATGACTTTATCATTGGACGCGACCACCCTTGCATCATGGCCCAAACTGTTTTCACTATGGACAAGGTGGATTTCCATATATATGAACATCCCGGATCCCTGGAAACAGCCAGAATGATCTTGCAGGACCTGAAAAAGTACGTGGCAACGTATGATTTTGAATCCAATGATTTTCAGAGTTTTATTGCAGCCTTCAGGGGAACCCCGGAATACACGGAAGAAGAGTTTGAAACCATGTTGTGGGAACAGCTACAGCTGCTGCATGATCTGGACGACACTACCTGGGACAGGGAGGTGAGCAGTGATCCAGAAAACCCCGACTTCAGCTTTAGCCTGGCCGGTCGTGCTTTTTTCATCGTCGGCATGCATCCTAACAGCTCCAGGAAAGCGCGGCAAAGCCCCGTTCCCTCTATTGCGTTTAACCTGCATTGGCAGTTCGAGAAACTGCGGGAAATGGGAACTTTCGAGACCGTAAGGGATAAGATACGGGAACGGGATATCGAACTGCAGGGATCGATAAATCCCATGCTTAAAGATTACGGACAGGAAAGTGAAGCCAGGCAATACAGCGGAAGAAAAGTTGGAGAAGACTGGAAATGTCCTTTCCTTCACCACAAAAAATAATGCATGTTCCAGCCAAAAAAATATCAGAAGAAAGATCCTCGGTACATTTTTGAATTCATTAGAAACCATCCTTTTGCCACTTTTGTGTTGAACGGCCGGGAATTGCTGGCCACCCATATCCCTGTGCTTGTTACAGGAGACCCTGATAATTTCACCCTGTATGGTCATATCGCCAAAAACAATGAGCAGTATGAGTATTTAAAGGATGGACTGGAAGCTTTACTCATCTTTCACGGGCCGCATGGCTATGTCTCCTCCTCCTGGTATCGGGAAAAAAATATCAGTACCTGGGACTATTCCGCGGTGCATGTAACTGTGAAACTCCGCATCCAGTCCCGGGAGGAGCTGGTCCATTCTCTGGAAAACCTGGTGGGGCATTTTGAACGGGACCAAAAAGAACCTTTATATTACAAAAACTACCCCTCAAAAATGGTAGAAGAACACCTCCCCCTTATTACAGGATTCTGGTGTGATCCTATGAATATTAAAGCGATAGCGAAATTACATCAGGGTTTTGAAAAAAAAGATGTAGACGCGGTGACCACCCACCTCGAAGAGCGCCAGGAGCCGCAAAGCACAGAATTAAGTAAAGCGATCAAAAAAGAGCATGGAACAGGTCATTAACGAACAGTCAGGAACAGCTTTCAAAATCAAAAAAGGGCAGAAACTTAAGGTGATCGATCCCAGGGGGGAGCAGGTGAGCGATATGGTGTTATTTAACGCCCATGATAAGAGGGAGAAGATCTCCTCCGGAAAAACTCTCGATTTTGAAGAAAGTATCCTGATCACAAAAGACAATTTCATTTGGAGCAACCGCAGCCGGAAGATGATGAAGATACTCGAGGATACGAACGGGAGAAATGATTTCCTCCTTGCTCCCTGTAGTCCGGAGACTTTTAAGATCATGTATAACAATCATGAATATCATCCCAGCTGTTTTGAAAATCTCTATACAAACCTCAGCGCATTTGACATCCAGCCCGATGATATTCCCACAGCCTTCAACATTTTCATGAACGTACAGTTCAATACAGACGGGAAGCTTACCGTGGCTCCACCATTAAGCAGGGCCGGGGACCATGTATTGTTCGAAGCACAAATGGACCTTATTGTAGGTCTTACCGCCTGCTCTGCAGAAGACAGCAATAATGGAAGTTTTAAGCCCATCCACTACAAGATCATCAATTGATCCACTACTTATGAGATAAGTTTATTCTGGTATACCAATAAAAGCATATTTGCATTCTGGCGACAGGATTTCGCCTAAAGGGAGTAAACGCAGCATTTCAGCCTCTATGAAAGCCGGAAGAGGTGATCTTAACCGCCAGACCGTGACATTAAGATAAGAGCGCATTGCGTTATCTTTTTATTCCAAGCTGGAATTTATATAAGGGTCATGAGGTACTGGAAGTAGACCAGGGCTGCAATACCGAAAATCACCACAGCAATAATGATGGTTTTATTCATTTTAAAAGGTCTCATAGAGATTTTTCGTAGGGGTTTAAATGTAAAAAATACAATTTATCCAAGCAGAAGATTAACACACCTTATGATAACCGGTTCAGTTTTCCCGATGAAGCACTCTTTTCTTCGACAAAATACATTCTACGGTTCATTTCCGGCTGCTATACCGCCCGCGGGTGCAATCTTCCCGGATCTTAATTTCATAGGGTTAGAAGCAATTTCTATGCCTTTTTAGGCTGCACCACACCACAAACTAATGAACCTCAGCCGATTCTAAAACCAGATCCCTGTTCTTAGGCGCAGGTTGGCTTTTCAATTCTTCTTTTTGAGCACGAAGCTTCCTGATCTCCTTTCTCATAAGCAGGGAAATTCCCAGTGCAACTACCAACATGCCTGCAAAGAAATAAAGCGTGCCGTTATAGCTATTGGTAACGGTACGTGCCCATGCGGCAAAGAGAGGACCTGCCATTCCGGCTGCTGCCCACGCGGTGAGTATATAACCATGGATCGCCCCCAGTTGTTTTGTACCAAAAACATCCCCAATATAAGCCGGTATGGTTGCAAAACCGCCCCCGTAACAGGACAAAATAACAAAGATCACCGCCTGAAAAAGAATGGCGTTGGTAATCCCGGGAAGCAGAAAGAAGGCTACCGTCTGGATAGCAAAAAAGATACTGTACATGGCGGGTCTGCCTATCACATCAGAGAGGGAGGCCCAGCCAATACGGCCCACCCCGTTGAACAACCCCATCACCCCAACCATAGTGGCCGCGGCGACCACGTTGAGACCGGCATATTCCTGTGCCATTGGGGAAGCCACAGAAATTACCGCGATTCCGCAGGAGATATTGATAAAGAGCATCAACCACAAATACCAGAACCTTTTGGTTCTTACAGCCTCATTGGCGGTTAATTGGGAGAGATCTTCAGTTATCTTTTTCTTACCTGCTTCCATTTGAGCTTTAAAGCCCTGTGGGAGCCAATCTTTAGGCGGGGGAGCGAGGTACAGGGAAGAAATGAGCATGATAAGAAAATAAGACCCCCCGGTTATAAAAAATGAATTGGCGATCCCTGCAACAGAGATCAGGTAAACGATCACGGGACTACTGATCAAAGCTGCAAAACCAAAACCCATGATAGCCAGTCCCACTGCCAGGCCACGCCTGTCTGGAAACCATTTCACCAGGGTAGAAACGGGGGTGATATAGCCCAGTCCCAGACCAATTCCTCCAAAAACCCCATAAAACAGGTACAGCAGGTAGATGGATTCCAGTTTGATCGCGAGGCCAGATCCCGCTATCCCAATCCCAAAGAAAACCGCGGCCAGCAATCCAGACCTTCTGGGGCCTTTCTTCTCCAGATAGTGCCCCAGGAAAGCGGCAGAAATACCCAAAAAGAAAATAGCCAGGCTAAAAGTGAATTGTGTGTCGCCAAGATCCCAGCCAAATTCCCTTATGAGGGGTTTGGTATATACACTCCAGGCATAAATAGACCCTATTGAGAGATGGATGCCCACAGCCGAAGCAGCGATAAGCCACCGATTCTTTACTTTATCCATGGTTTTAGTTTAGTGGTGTAAAGTAAAAGCAGGAAAAGAAAAGAAAAAATGACCAGTATCATCTGTTGGTCATTCCATTAAACAGCATTAATTCTTGCCGGTGGAATTGACAAAAATCATGGCAGGTATTACACCTACCATTATGAATTCAGTGAATAAAAAAACAAGCCTTTGCTTAAAAACAAAGGCTTGTTTTTATTTTCAGCCCACTATATG
>JBEPWW010000060.1:0-11077 GCA_041642215.1 Salinimicrobium sp.
GGTCCTCAGTAGTTCCTGTGATCTCCCCGGCGCAATTATCAGTTGTTACGGGCGCGATAACGGTTGCTTCACATTCCCCGGTGACATCTTCAAGAATGATCTCTTGCGGAGCGGTAGTGTCATTCACGATGACATTCTGAATAGCGGTAGTGCTGTTTCCGTTTCCATCCTCAAAGGTCCAGGTAATGACATACTCCCCCTGCTCGGTATAGGTGAGCGGGTCATCAGTAGTTCCTGTGATCTCCCCGGCGCAATTGTCGCTTGTTACGGGTGCGGTTACGGTTACTTCACATTTCCCGGTGACATCTTCAAGGTTGATCTCTTGCGGAGCGGTGGTGTCTTCGATCCTAATGGTTTGTACAGATGTAGCAGAATTACCACAAACATCAGTGGCGGTGAAGGTTCTTGTGATGATCAAAGGCATTTCCCCCGATAATTGATCTTCATACGTGATGGATGTGATCTCTCCATCATCAGTGGCTGACCCTCCGAGGTCAATAAACTGCTGTTCTGAGATACTGGTTGCTGTCTCGCTGAAGGCCGGATCAACTACTGAAACCTCACACCCCTCTAGAGTAAGATCTTCCGGTGCTGAAATGACAGGGGCCTCCTCATCGAATACTTCCAGCACGATATCTTCTGAAATTTTTGTGCAACCGGTAGCATCCCTTACCGTCACCTGATAGGTCCCGGCTGATAAATTGTTGAATGATCCTCCCGGCTGGTAATTCACGCCGTCCAGGCTGTATTCAAAGGGTTCGGTCCCACTGCCGTTTACTCCCTGGGCTGTGGCGGTAAAAGAACCGTCAGGTTCTCCGGAGCAGGATACGTTCTGGATTTCGGAAATTTCAAGCTCAAGGTCAGTAACTGTAATATTGAAACTGCAGGTTTTTGTTTTTGTAGTTCCGTCGCTGGTGGTGTAAGTGGCAACATATTCCAGGTCATGAGATCCAACAGGATAGAACCCCTTTTCGGGACCGGTGACTACAAAGTCAATACCTCCGGTACAGGCATCATCTGCCAGTATCCCATCCACCGCAATTAACGTATCCCCGGTATTGGCATTGGAAGGTTCCGTGCCCACATAACTAAAGACATATTTTAGGCGATAGGCACCGGTCTCGGAATTCGCAGTATTAAAAACATATTGTTCCTGGGCCTTCGTCACCTGTATTTTGTCGCCGCTTACGATCTCATTTCCGGCCTGGTCCACCAGGAATAGCTGTATATAATATTCCCCGTTGGCGTGTTTGATCTCAAAAGAGGTTTGGGATCCCGGGTTCAATATGAGATAAGGCGTGGTTACTATAGATTCTTTGTTTCCTTCCTTGTCTACACTGGAGAACAATTTTAAATGTCCCCCGTTTCCGCCTGCACGAATAATATAGTTAAAATACCAGCATTCCTGGGTCAACAGGTTCTCATTGAGCTCAAATAACATCTGGAAATTTCCGTCGTTGCCGTTATTGGTACAGGATTGGGTGATGACCGGGCTCTGCCAGTCAATATAAGCCCCTAATACTCCGTCTTGGGTCGCATCTGCACAAACTACCTGATCCTCAGGACAGCTGTCAAATGTGATGCAATCATCCCCCGTAATATTCTCAGAATTTTGTGCATCCACAGGCAGGGTTGCTGCAAAGAACAATCCAGTGGCCAGGAAGCATAGAGACATGGAATAAAGATCTTTCAGACTCCCGGAAACATGCTTCCTGCGTAAATTATGTTTCATCTGCTTCAAGGGGAGGAAAATGTTGGCTGGTGTAGTTTTCCAAATCATAGTTGTACTTGTTTGATTGAGGCATATTTTCTGATTTAATCTGAGAGTCAGGGGGGGAGGGATCTCAAAAATCACTTCGAAAATCTGCTAACAAAAATTTTCTTGTTGTTTGGTTAAGTTCATTTTATCCGGAAGGGTTGGATAAAGTGAATTCTTATTTTTACTTACAAAATACTGTAGCTGACTTGGGGGATCACAGCTCTTATTCAGGGCTCTTTCTTTTGCATTCATTAGTAAAATTAGAGGGCTTAATCTGTTAAAAAAAGAAAATTCCATTTTTTTAGATGTAAAGTGAGGTTTTACGGACAAAATGCACATTAACAGTTCGTTATGACTGTGTGTTAAGGTTGTGTTGCATTCCGTTCGGACCTCCTGAGCAGCAGTCGGTTTTGCATTTTTGGTGCGGGAAAACGTACAAGTGCTTAAAACAATTTTAACGAGAAGGGAAAATCAAAAACACCGTTAAATGGAGTGAAAAAAGGGTTCGATTTTCCTTTTTATTCCTACAAAAGCGGGATATATTTATAGTGGTTAATTAAAATCTTAGCGGTAAACTTTGTAAATTGCATTAATGAAAAATAAACTTCACGATTACAGGAAATTATATGAAAAGCACCAGCTGCTGGAGGAGGAAATTCCATTGAATCCCTTTGAGCTTTTTCATTACTGGGTGCAGGAAACCGAAAGCAATAAGGAAGTAGAGGAGATCAATACTATGACGCTTTCTACTATTGGACTGGATGGTTTTCCAAAATCACGGGTGGTATTACTAAAGGAATATGACAGGGAAGGTTTCGTGTTTTTCACAAATTATCTTTCTGAAAAAGGGCGTTCGATTGAAAAGAATCCCAAGGTTTGTCTTTCATTGTTCTGGCCTTCCTCAGAGCGGCAGGTGATCGTGAAAGGGATTGCCAGAAAGGTTTCTGAGGAAGAATCAGAAGCTTATTTCAAATCCCGGCCGCGGGGCAGCCAGTTAGGAGCCTGGGCATCAGAACAGAGTTCTGTCATCCCTTCCAGGGAGTTTCTTAAGAAGAAGTTGCGGCTTCTGGAAGAAGAATATCAGGACAAAGAAATTCCAAGACCCCCTCATTGGGGAGGTTACAAGGTTTTTCCTGGAGAATTTGAATTCTGGCAGGGACGCCCGAACCGCCTTCATGATCGAATTTATTACAGTAAAGAAGATAAGCTTAGCTGGAACATTGACCGTTTAGCACCTTAATATGAAAAGACTCATCCTCGTCAGACACGGAAAATCTTCTTGGAATCACGATGTCCCTGACCATCAAAGGCCTCATAAGAAAAGGGCATCCAAAGATGCCGAATTAGTAATTCATGCTTTAAAGCAGCATTTGAAAAGTCCGGTAAATATCTGGAGCAGTTTTGCTGTGCGTGCCCTTGAAACAGCCAGAATTTTCCAAAGGGAATTGCAGGTAGATGATAAGGATTTAGAGGTAAAAAAAGAGCTTTATACTTTTGATTCAGATCAGTTGCTCGAGATTCTTAAGAGCTGTGATGATTCAATCGGGGAGTTGATGGTGTTTGGGCATAATCCCGCTATTACAGAAGTAGTGAATTCTCTGGGAGATCAATTCTTTGATAACGTGCCCACCACCGGGTTATGTATCATAGAGTTCAATGTCAATTCGTGGAAGAATATTAAAGAGGGAAAAACCATACTCTACTTATTTCCCAGGAACCTTAGGTAAGCTATATGCAAAATAATAAATACATCAACAGGGAACTCAGTTGGTTGCAATTCAACGCCCGGGTGTTACAGGAAGCAGCCGATAAAACGGTCCCCCTGATTGAGAGGCTCCGTTTTTTGGGGATCTTTTCCAATAACCTGGATGAGTTTTTTAAAGTACGATATGCCACCATTAAAAGAATTGATCTTGCCGGAAAGGGAGGTAAAAGCGTTTTGGGAGGTATAAAAGCCAGTACATTACTGGAAGAGATCACACAAATTGTGATAGACCAGCAAAGTGAAAGCCTTAAGATCCTGGATTCTATTCATGAGGAGCTTGAGGAGTTCAATATTTTCATGATCAACGAAAGCCAGGTGCCCGAATCACAGAAAAATTTTCTTAAAAACTTTTTTTTGCAGAAGGTGAGCCCTGCCCTGGTAACTATTATCCTAAACGACCTTGCAGAACTTCCCCGGTTAAAGGACAGTGCTGCTTATTTGGCTGTGAAAATGGTTATGAGGGAACCGGCTGCCCAGAACGAAAAGTCCCGGCTGGTAAACCGGCCGATGAAAGAGAAGAAATATGTTCTTATTGAGATCCCGCGAAGTATCGAAAGGTTTGTGGTGTTGCCAAAGGAAGGGGAGAAGCAGTACGTTATCCTTCTGGATGATCTCATTAGGTATCATCTACATTCCATCTTCAATATTTTTGAATACGAAAGTGTGGCTGCACATATGCTCAAGATTACGCGTGATGCCGAGCTGGATATAGACAGTGACCTTAGTAAGACTTTTATTGAAAAGATTTCGGCCAGTGTACAGGACAGGATCGAAGGAGAGCCGGTAAGATTTGTGTACGATATGAATATTGAAGAAGATACCCTCAGGTATTTGATGAGCAAAATGGAAATCGATGCTACCGACAGCATTATTCCCGGCGGGCGCTATCACAATCGGCGAGACTACATGAATTTCCCCAGTCTGGGAATTGAGGAGCTGCTTTATAAAGCCTACGAACCTTTGCCTATTCCGGGACTTATCCTGCAAACCAGTTTGTTTGGTCGCATCGCAGAGAAGGACTTTCTGCTGCACACCCCTTACCAGGCCTTTCAATACACGGTCAAATTTTTAAGGGAAGCTGCACTTGATCCGGCGGTAAAATCTATTAAGATCACCATTTACCGGCTCGCAAAAATTTCTCACATAGCCAGTTCCCTCATCAATGCGGTAAAGAATGGTAAAAAAGTAACCGTTCAAATTGAATTGCGGGCCCGGTTTGATGAAGTGGCCAATATAAATTATGCCGAGCAAATGCAGCAGGAAGGGGTGAATCTCATTTTTGGTGTTAAGGGACTTAAAGTACATTCTAAAGCCTGTGTTATTGAACGCCTGGAGAAGGGGGAAGTGAAACGCTACGGTTTTTTAAGCACAGGAAATTTCAATGAATCCACGGCCAGGGTGTACACAGATCTTACGTTGTATACCAGTAACCAGGAGATCCTTAAGGAGGTAAACAAGGTATTCGATTTCTTTGAAGTTAATTATAAAGTAAGCAGGTATAAACATTTAATAGTGTCCCCGCATTATACCAGAGCGGCATTTATCAAATTGATCAATACAGAAATTGAAAATGCCGAGGCCGGGAAACCTGCGGGTATACATCTGAAACTGAACAGCCTTTCTGATTATCCAATGATCGATAAATTATATGAGGCCAGCAGGGCGGGAGTAAAGATCAGGCTAATTGTTCGCGGTATTTGCTGCCTGATTCCGGGAGTTAAGGGAATGAGTGAAAACATTGAAGCTATAAGTATAGTGGATAAATATCTGGAACATCCCCGATTATTCATTTTTGAGAATGGTGGTGATCCAAAAACTTACATCTCATCTGCAGACTGGATGACCCGTAACCTGGACTATCGTGTGGAGATCAGCTGTCCAATTTATGACACAGATATCCGGCAGGAATTGATAGATACCTTTGAGATCTGCTGGAATGACAATGTCAAGGCCCGGGTGCTTTCTGTAGAGCAGGATAACGCTTACAGGAAGAATGATAAACCACCTCTTCGATCACAGTTCGCCCTGTATGATTATTATTTAAATAAACTTGAAAAGGAAACGAGTTGATTGTTCAAAAAAAATTTGCAGCCATAGATATTGGGTCGAATGCCGTACGACTGCTGGTGTCGACAGTTACCGAGCAGGAGGGAAAGGATCCGCTTTTTAAGAAGACTTCCCTGGTGAGGGTGCCCATCAGGTTAGGGGCAGATGTTTTTATTTCCGGGGCAATATCAGAGGAGAATATTGCCCGTATGGTCGATACTATACAGGCATTTAACCTGTTGATGAAATCTCATAAGGTCAATAGTTTTAAGGCCTGTGCGACTTCAGCAATGAGGGAATCAGCGAATGGAGAGGAAGTAGCAGCATTTATCCATGAAAAGACCGGAATTGGGATCAATATAATCGATGGAAATGATGAGGCGGCAATTATTGCTGCAACCGACCTACACGCCCTTATCCAAAATGACAAGACCTATCTCTACGTTGATGTGGGGGGAGGAAGTACGGAATTTACGCTGTATTCCAACGGAAAAACCGTTAGTTCCAGGTCCTTTAAACTCGGTACAGTACGTTTGCTGAATGAAATGGTGCCGGAGGGAACCTGGAAGGAGGTGGAAGAATGGGTAAAAAAGGAGACCAGGAATTTTACAAAGATCGATCTCATAGGTTCGGGGGGGAATATCAACCACCTCTTTAAAAGTAGCGGGAAATCTAATGGCAAGCCCTTAAGTTTCCTGTATCTGAGCTCTTATTACCAGTTGCTTCAATCCTTTACTTATGAAGAGCGCATTACAGAACTTAATCTAAACCAGGATCGGGCTGATGTGATCGTGCCGGCAGCAAAGATTTATTTGTCGGCAATGAAATGGACTCGCGCAAGGAGAATTTATGTGCCCAAGATCGGACTCTCAGATGGGATCATCAAGTCACTGTATCAGGAATACATCAATAATTAACCGTGGATGGTTTCAGATTTTCCCAGATCCTTCATGATTTCGGCTTCGAATTCCAACAGGTCCTGCCATTTTTTATCCACTTCTTTACGCTCACCGTATTGCCTGGCGAAGTTCAGGAACATGGTATAGTGATTAGCTTCGCTAACCATAAGGTTGCGATAGAATTCAGATAGTTCCTGATCCTCTAATTTTTCTGAAAGCAACCGGAACCGCTCGCAACTTCGTGCTTCGATAAGAGCCGCATACAGCAACCGGTGTACGAGATTGGTAACCCTGCTGCCACCCTTGGGAAAAAAAGTCATCAATTTGACCACATACTCGTCTTTTCGATCTCTTCCCAGGGCGTATCCCCGTTCCAGGATCTTGTCATGTACCATTTTGAAATGGCTCATTTCCTCTTTAGCCAGGGCTGTCATCGCGGTGACCAATTCAGAGTACTCAGGATGGGTGACGATCAGGGAGATAGCGGTGGATGCAGCCTTTTGTTCACAATAGGCATGGTCTATCAGGATCTCTTCAATATTTTTTTCTACGATATTGACCCATCTGGGGTCTGTTGGAAGTTTTAAGCCTAACATAACTTATACATCTAGATCAAAAGTGGTTCTTAATTTATCGATCAGCGGATTTTTTTCCCTGAGTTTTTCGAATTTTTCCATTGGTGTGAAAGCGTATTTCTTTGCTATTACTTCGTTCACCTTTATTTCCAGTGAGATGGTGGTATTCTGTAATTTCTCTTTCAGGAATCCCATTAGATGGTACTGCACTTTCTCAAGTTCCAGTTTCATGGTTTCATTGGGTAGTTCCAGTTTTATGGTCTTGCCTTCCAGCCTGGGGATATCCGTCTGCATAATGGAGGCGAGGATCTTTTCACCTTTTTCGCTCTGCCCGGTTACAAATTCCTTCCAGGCTTCCTGCATTTCTGTTTCGGTAAAGGCTTCGTCTATTTCTGCAGCCTCTTCGGTTATGGCCCGCCTCTTTTGAGCTTCCATTTCTTTCTTCTTCTGAATGCTCCTGAGGGATAAACCTGAGACTCGGGGTTTAGCTGTTCCCTGTTTTACAACAGGTTTTTCGGTAGAGTTTTCGATAGGCTGGGGTTCCTCTTCCATCACCGCATTCTCTGTACCGGGTTGGCAAGTGGATTGTGTAGCTCCGGTAGAAGGTATCTGGGCTTGCTTTGGCGGGGCTGAATCTCCTTCTGAATATTCATTGTTGGTGATGACCTCCTTTTCACCCCTTGATAGTTTCATGGCCGGCACCGGTTTAGGCGGAGCTGAAAAGTGGAAAGCAGGGATTATGCCTGGACTATTCTTTTTTTTTTCTCCGTCAAAAGTGACAGAGGCCAGCTGCATCAGGCAAAGTTCCACCAGCAAACGCTGGTTTCGGCTGCTTTTATATTGCAGGTCGCATTCGTTGGCCAATTCGATCCCTTTAAGGAGAAACTGTGGAGAAGTGTTCTTTGATTGCTCAAAATATAAGGCCTTGGTGTTATCTCCTACCTCGAGCAGGTTGATAGTCCTGGGATCCTGGCAAACCAGCAGGTCCCGAAAATGAGACGCTAGACCGGCAATAAAATGATGCCCGTCAAAGCCATGAGACAGGATCTCATTATAGTGCATTAACAACTGCGGGATATCATTGTTCAGGATAAGATCTGTAGCACTTAAATAGGAGTCATAGTCCAGAACATTCAGGTTTTCTGTCACCGCCTGCCTGCTGAGCATCTTCCCGCTGAAGCTTACTACCCGGTCATAGATGGAAAGGGCATCCCGCATTGCGCCATCTGCCTTTTGCGCAATAATGTGCAGGGCGTCATCATCAGCCTGCACTCCTTCCTGTTCTGCAATGTATGCAAGGTATTCTTTGGCATCCTTTACGGTTATCCTTTTAAAATCAAATATCTGGCACCTGGAAAGAATAGTTGGGATGATCTTGTGCTTCTCTGTAGTGGCCAGGATAAAAATGGCATGTCTAGGCGGTTCCTCCAGAGTTTTAAGAAAGGCATTAAAAGCAGCTTGTGATAGCATGTGCACCTCATCAATGATGTACACCTTGTAGGTTCCCACCTGGGGAGGAATACGTACCTGGTCTATTAGGTTGCGAATGTCATCCACAGAATTATTGGAAGCAGCATCCAGCTCGAAAATATTGAATGCGAAATCCTCCTCCCGGTTCTGGGTGTCATCCTGGTTGATCTTCTTGGCGAGGATCCTGGCGCAGGTTGTTTTCCCTACTCCCCGTGGTCCTGTGAACAAAAGAGCCTGAGCAAGATGATCGTTCTCAATGGCATTTAATAAGGTGTTGGTAATAGCCTGCTGGCCCACCACATCCTTAAAGGTCTGTGGCCGGTATTTTCGTGCCGATACTACAAAATGTTCCATTGAAAAGCTTTATCTGACAAATATAAAAATACAAAACCGAAGTCTGTAAATATCCCCCAGATTTTATCCACAAAGTTGTGTTCAAAATCTGGCACAGTTTTTCCTATTTAAAAAATCGGAATATACCGCTTCATGTGGTTTTTCCATAGTAACTTTGCCATTAAAGCAGACCGCCTTATCGCTTTTCCGGTTTAATCCGGAAAGGAGGAAAGTCCGGACACCACAGGGCAGCATAGTGGGTAACGCCCACCGGTTCTGTTCCGATATCTGTCGGTTCAGGATCAGGACCAGTGCAACAGAAAGGATGTACAGGTAATGCTGTAGTGAAATCAGGTAAACTCTATGCGGTGCAATGCCATGTATACCGGCTGTTAAGGACGGCCCGTCCGTTGCCGGAGGGTAGGCAGCTAAAGGTTTTTGGTGACAAAAACTTCAGATAAATGATAAGGGCCCCGTCAGGGGTACAGAATCCGGCTTATAGGTCTGCTTTTTTTATTTTTGTAAAATTTCCCCCGCCCATTCTGTGGCATCTTCATAATCAATAAAGATCTCAAACGGTACTTTGGAAAAATTCTTTTCGAATTGTGCCATGTTGAGCGTGGATTTATTGTTACTAATAATACCAATTCCTGCAAGATTACGAACTTTTTCCAATCCCAGGTATATGGTAGGGTTTACATTGTAGTTGTTGATTCGCAGGGAGAGATAAACAAATTTTTTCCCTTCATAAAAGTCTGAGCAAATATCAATGAGATCCTGTACTTGTTTCTGGCTGAAAATCGTTCCCTCCTTTAGCCTTGAAACAACAAAACTCTCGTAGAATTCAAGAGTGGTGAATTCCAGTTCTATGGTCCTTTCTGTTTTGCTCACACTCTAAATTAAGAAAAAAAACTAAAAACCGAGTTTCCGTATTTTCTGGATTCTCTGAAATGTTCAAGAGAAGAAAGATCGATCTTTTTGGAGTGCTCAATAATCAGGACACCTCCCTCCAGGAGTAATTCTTTTTCAAAAGTCGTTTCCACTATCTGCTGCAGGTTTTCTGTCTCGAAATCATAGGGAGGGTCTGCAAAAATAATATGAGCCCTTGCAGGTGCTGCTGAAAGGTATCTGAAAACATCGCTTTTAACAGTGGTAATGGGCAGATCAAGTTCTTCTGAGATCTTATTGATGAATCTGACGCATTCGTAATGTGCGTCTACGGCAATAATGGACTGGGCGCCGCGGGAGGCGAATTCGTAGGCGATATTGCCGGTCCCGCTAAAAAGATCAATTACCTGTAGAGCAGAAAAATGATACTGGTTGTTCAGGATGTTGAAAAGGGCTTCCTTGGCAAAATCGGTGGTTGGTCGCACCGGTAATTTCTTCGGGGCGGTTATTCTTTTTCCTTTATGGGTGCCGGAAACGATCCTCATTGTAATGTTTTAAAAAGTGAAAAATGTCTGTAGCCTCTGGGAGGCTTCTCATCGACCTCAAAAATATAGCCGAAGGCGGTGTCCAGGAAAGAGATTTCCTTTACATAGGTATAAGCGATCCTGTAGTATTCAGATTCCCGGTCAATGTCCCCCAGGAGGATCAGTTCAAAAACACGGGGATCAAGATCAAGTTGTTCTGCCGTGAACAAAAGGTAATAGATAAAATCTTCCGGGGTATTACACTGGAATGAATTGGCGAGAAGGAGCTTTCCATTCTGTATGACGATCAGGTCATAGCCGGAAAACTGTTTATTTAAATAGACCTTGCTGCCTTCGTTCCTGGTTTTTTCAGCTTTCAGAAAGGCATCCGCCAGGATACTTACGGTGTGTTGATATTCAAATTCCCCATATTTATCAAAAAAATAGTTGTTGATGTTTGTATAAGGCACAAAGACATTAACGCTACCGAATTCCTCAAGATGGTCCTGCGCCACAAAATCGGTTTCCAGAATCTTGGCATTGAACTTCAAGTAGTCTGATGCTGCTTCTTCCCTGAACAGGCTCTTGGGAACCAGGGAATATAATTCGTTTGAATGGATGAGTTTTACCTCGGGGTCTTTTAGCTGCAAGAAAGGTTCCTGTTCATACAGCTTTTCAATTTGCTGCAGGACCTCGATGGGATTCATCTTTTTTGGGAACCTGATGTTTTTGAAAAAAGGGATCTTTTGGCCTTTGGTTTCCAGGGCACAAAAAGAAAGTCCATCCAGGCTAACCTGAATGGACAATTTTATATTTTG
>JBEPWW010000061.1:0-11075 GCA_041642215.1 Salinimicrobium sp.
GGTAGTGATCTGCATTTTTCCCATAGGCAGCACCTCTCCTTTAGAAAGAAGATGATCTTCCCGATCTGAGCCAAAAGCCAGGGCAATATCCACCAAAGTGTCTTTTCCCGGCACGAATTCCTTATTAGCTCCCTGTATATAATCGTCAAAATCAACATGAAAAACCCTGTTGCCAAAATCGGTGGTCACAGTTTGAGGCTGAAATTTATAAGTGCTCAGTTCCATCGGTTTTTCAAATCGTTGCCCTCCCTGTTCCCCGGCTTCGGATAGCTGTAGAAAACGTCCTGCAGAAAAGAAGGAATGTTTTACCTCTCCTTCCCTAATATGGATAAGACCTTCCTTTCCAAAATAGCGGGTAACTCCGGCCCCGAGGATCATGATCACAAAAGCCAGGTGGAACATCCCCAGCGGCCAGCGTTTTTTACTGAACAATTTGTAGTGTTTTATATGGCCCAGAAAATTAATAGCGAGCCAGATGAGGATTACTTCAAACCACCATGCCTCATACACTGCCTCCCGGGCCACGGCAGTACCGTGGTCATTTTCAATAAAAGTCGCAACTGCCATCGCAACTGAAAACACGATGATCAGAACAAAAGAGACTTTCGTGGAGAACAACAACCTTCCTAACTTCATACTATTTGGTATTATAAATTGGATATTAAAACAATGCCTGGCAATATTTATCCAGGCTACAATAAACGGCCGGCCCACAGACTCAGGTCCTGGTTCTTCAGACCGGCCGGTTATTATTACTTTTGCGGTTAATATTATCTGATTTTCCTGTTATTGTTTCCCGGCAGCGTTGCTGCCTCCCGCTCACGTCCTTCTTTTAGCCACTGCGGCACCACTTCCTCCAGAAAACGTTTTTTACTCTCCAATTCAGCAGGCATATCCAGTCCTATATATTTCTGAAGAACTTCTTTGCTGGTAAGATCGGGCATTTCTACAGGTTCATTATGACCGAGCTCTGCCAAAAGCCTGGTAAGGCCTATTCGCGCTTCCTGTATTTTCCCTGTGGCAGATGAAACGATCCTGCTGGTTTCGAGAGGAGCGTGAAAAGCAGCGCCGTGAGAGGCTACAGAAAAGTCCCAGCGCCATTGTGCATGTCTTATTCCTCGCAGGATATCTGCCATCTGGGCTTCTGTAGCACCTAAATCCCAGGCTTTTTTGGCTTCTATATGCGCCCTGGCAATTTGCTTCTGCAAATAACCGGTACCTTCCTTGATCTTTCGCTGGCGTTCGTAGACGTCGCTTACGAGATCCTCTTTCTTCTCCCGGTGACATACAAAGCAGGAATTTTCAACATTTGCCAAAGGCGACCCTATATGGTGATCTGTAAACTTTTGTCCACCTTCTGTTTTATAGGGCATATGGCAATCGGCGCAGGAAACTCCTCTTTTGGCGTGTACTCCCATCTGGAAGATCTCATAATCGGGATGTTGGGCCTTGATCATCCTGGTTTTGCTAAGGGGATGAATCCAGTCGGCAAAATCAATATTATCATAATATTCTTCCATGGCTTCCACAGTTAACCCGTCCTTCCAGGGAAAGGTGAGATACTGGGCTCCTTCTTTTCCGGGAAGGTCTTTGGCAAAATAATATTCCACGTGGCATTGAGCACATACCAGCGATCGCATTTCCTGGTGGGAAGCATCGGTCACTTTTTTACCCATGGCTTCAAAAGCTTCTACCAGGGCAGGGCGGGTAATGGTAAGGTTCATGGTTGCGGGATCATGACAATCTGCACATCCAATAGGATTAATTACTTCACTTCCCAGGTCTGACAGTTTCTGACTGTAAAACTCAGTTACTCCCATTTCATTCATTAATCTGGGTACATCGGTGCTTTTACAGGTCCAGCAGGTACTGGGCATAGGTCCATCTCCTTTGGTCCAGGGAGAGCCTATTCTCGCAGTTGCCTGGATATCTGTTACAGCGTGGGCATGGCCGCGGGGCTGGTTGTAATCTTTGCTGAAGGCATATCCTGCCCATAGGACCACAAGTTCAGGCTGATCATCCAGCACATCGGCCAGTCCGCTGGTGCTGTACAATCCCCTGAAGGTGGTATCGGCTGTTTTTCTGTAGGATTGATATTGACGTGGGTAATTAAGGCCCCAAACAGAATCACGCGGCTCTATCCCTTCTATCTCCACTTTTGGCTGGTAAGCGAATCGGGCTTCCGCTTTGCGATCAATGATGGTATTGGCTAATAAGGCCAGCAGGAACACAGCTATAATGGTCAGTAATAATAGAATCCAGTTTTTCATAGTGCAAAGGTTAACATCCAGTATTTTTTTATTCAGGTATCGCAGGTTGGGATTTCTGAGGAGCAGCAATGCTGTCCTGTTCCTCATCTGTTTCTTCTATAAAAGCCCGAAGCCATTTGGGGATCACATCCCGGTCTTCGGATTCATACATGGGTATGGGCTCTATTTGGTATCCTACAGATGAAAGGCTTTTCACCCTTCCATGAGGAACCTCCCGGTGGCATTCCCAGCAGGTGCGGTCTGTTCTATGTACCTCATGGTCCTCTACTGTGGCCATAAGCTTAGGATCTGTAATACGCGTATCATGACAGCGAATACAGTTGTTCTGGATAACCTCTGCGGAAGCTTCCCGTGCCTTAATCACTTCTGGCTCAGCCCTCAGGGTAAAAATGGTTGAGTGGTAAAGCCCGTCCATAGCTTTAAAATAATATTGATTGAAAAAATTATCCTGCGGAACATGACAGTCGTTACAGCTTGCCACCTCGCGATGAGAACTTTTATTCCAGGTAAGGTACTGAGGAGTCATCACGTGACAATTCACACATGCCTTGGGATCATCAGAAAGATAAGAGGCTGCGTTACTGAGTTTCAGGATGTAAAAACCCAGTCCCAGAAAAGCCCCTACGGCTATGGTGGCAGCCATTCTCCACTTGCGCGGAGGCAGCAGTCGCTGCAGGAAATTATTGTTTTCGGAAGATCCAGTCATAGCCGTGAAATGAACACGGTAAAAGTATTACGCGAACAAAGGAAAAAATATGATCTTCATCATTTTTTCGTGACTATCACTATTTAAGAAGAAAAACGAAACCCGCTCTCGGTCTTTTTTCCACTTTCCTTCTTTTAAAAAAAAATAGATAAACCAACTGCTTAAAACCTTATTTATCAGCCCTGTACTCAAAGGTCAGGAAACAGATGTTAATTCACGATAAAATTAGTCCGGTCCACCCCGGTATTTCCGGTCAGGGGGTCGTAAGCATAAATAAACAGTTCATAAAATCCAGGCTCCAGAAGGGTTTCCGCAGAAAAAGTGCTGGGTTTCTCTCCTGCCCTTAATTCCAGGTCACTTACCGCTGTGCCTTCCCTACTTAGAACAGCTCTAATTTCATATTGTTCGGCATCCCACATTCCACCCGGAGTAATGGGGCACCCACACATCATTACCACATTTGCTTCAATTTGTATGGGATTTCCTCCGGCTGTACGCTCATGGGTTTGAGGTGAAAGGATATCCACCACAAAACCGGGAACTTCCAGCACCAGTCCGTCCCCGCTAATGTCCTTCCCGGGCAGCAGCCATAACTGCGTACTGCTTACTACGCGTGCCTGCTTTTTGGTGTAGGGGGCATGAGCTTCTACGGTGACAAAAACCGGCTCCTTAAGATCCAGCATGGCCCTGAACCCGGCAGTTTCTTCATCGCTGAGCCTTTGATTGCGGCTGTGCGCCTGCTCCATGATACGCCCGGTATCCCCGGTGCTCCCGCTGGTCATACCGCTTGCCAGCAGCTCTCCCGTCTCGGCATCTTTAATAAGGATCTTTGCACCCCCGATGGAGCTGCCAATAAATTTCGCATCTTTTGACTGCACCCGTACCATCACCTCTGTTTCCTGCGCCTCGACTGTGGTCAACCCGAAAAGTAAACCTAGCACCATGCTCATCATGAAATACCATTTTTTCATTTGCTTCACGTTTTTGTGGTTCTAATTTACGCCACTCCCGGGAATTCCCGAAAAGAAACTATTTTTTTCCATTCAATGCGGCTCGGTGCCTGCTGTTTGCAGAGACCGCCGGGAATCTAAAACTAAAAAATAAGGAATAGACCCCGCCCTTAAACCGCTAATATTAAGCAAAATAACACAGATTTAACAGCTTTCTTGTAAGATAGTAGGTAAATTAAATAATACTAATCCAAAAATTAAAGAATTATGAAGGTATTGACAAATAACTTTTACAAAACTGCGCTGGTTCTTTTAGTTCTTGTTTTCGCATCCTGCGGATCGGCTAAAAAGACCGGGGATGATCTCGTGGCCGATGCCCGGGAAGAAAGAATGAACATTCAGCAAAATTATCCTGAGGTATCCGAACTGTTTGACACTTCGGCCGGATATGCTATTTTCCCCAATGTAGGGAAAGGTGCTTATATCATTGGAGGAGCATCAGGTAACGGAGCTGTTTATGAAAATGGAAATCTTGTAGGGTACGCTGATCTAAAACAGGTGGATGTTGGTCTTCAGCTTGGGGGTAAAGCCTTTGTAGAGGTTTTGTTCTTTGAGACACAACAAGCCCTGGAAGATTTTAAGGATGGGGAATATGAACTCGCTGCCAACGCATCGGCCGTGATCCTGGATAAAGGACGCTCTGGAGATATCAACTTTAATGACGGAGTAGCCGTTGTCACCATGCCTAAAGGAGGTGCCATGGCCGGAATATCTGTGGGCGGTCAACGTTTCACATACAGACCTGCACAATAGAACAGGAAGATTTAAACTGCTAAGGTACGGCACCCAAAAGGGTGCCGTACCTTTTTTTCAATTTCAGGTTATTCAAGTTTCCACCGTTCGCTCCACTTGAGCCGAATCACTAAACTGTACATCCCCAAATTTTTCTTTGATGAGGGTTTCCTTTTCCTGCAGGATATACTGCCGGTAAACCTCTGCAACGGGAGAAAGTCTTTTATTGTTAAGCCAGATAAGTCTCCAGGTTGATTTAATAGGAAAATCTTTTACAGGAATTATTTGAAGATCCCCTTTCTCCAGTTCATTCCTTATGCCAATAAGAGGCATTACAGCATATCCCAGATCTGCCATGACGGCTTGCTTAACAGCTTCATTGGAAGTGAGCTCCATTTTCTTTTTAACCGAAAACTTCTTATCCCTCAGGAACATTTCCAGGGTATTACGGGTGCCTGATCCTTTCTCTCTAAATATCAAAGGAACCTGTTGCAGGATAGACTCCTCCTCTTCATTACCTGATAAGCTAATCTTATTACTGCCCACCAGGAACAATTCATTTTCCATTAATTTGATTTCCTCCACCTGCAACTGCTCTGGCAACACCGAAACCAGCGCAAAATCCACCTCATTACGCATCAAACTTTCTACCACCCGTGCCCTGTTCGTAACGTCAAGGACCAGCTCGATCCCCTGGTGCTGCTTCATAAAATCTGACAGGAATGAGGGGATCACATATTTTCCTGTAGACACCACGGTAATTTTCAAACGTCCTGTTAACCGTCCTTTATGTGCTGCAGCCTTGGAATCAATAACATCGACCTCATTGATGATCTTCTGGGCCGATTCCCCGATCTCCTTGCCAAAATCAGTAATAAATATCTTTCTCCCTATCACCTCCATCAAAGGAATTTCAAACTGATCCTGAAGCTTTTTTATCTGAATGGAGACAGCAGGCTGGCTCAGGTGCAGACTTTCTGCCGCTTTGGTAATGCTTCCGGCCTCAATGACCTTCAGAAGAACCCGCAATTGATGTAAGGTATAATTCATTAATTTATTTTATAGTAAACATAATAAATATAAATATGAATAAATGTTTTAGAAGCATACCTTTATACCATATTCTATAATGCCCTATTCTATGGAAATGCAGTCCTCACACGAGAAAAACAGCAATGCTCGTGATACCTTACTACGAATAATCGAGGATGCTGATGCCGAAGCCATCCTTTTGGAGGAAAATATGGACGCTTTCAATGAGCTGATGAAATATGAGCTTATAAGCATTCTGGACGGGCAGATTCATCTCACAGAAAGGGGAAAACAAGCGAAAAATGAAGGCGTGCAGACGGTAATAGAGCGGCTTCGATCAGAACCTCAAACTCCACATATCCCCCGACCTGCTTTTATTGACCGGAAGCTTTATTATATAGTATTCCTTCTGCTCCTGTTGATCATTGTTGCTGTTACTATTGGCCTAAAGGCATGATATCCCTTTTCTGTTTTATTAGCAGCCTCTTGTGATTTTTTCTCACGACCTTCTTGCGACATGCTATTGGATTGAGCCAATGTGGGTTCGAAAGTCATTTCTACCTCATCAACAACTTTCCCGGTCCTCAAAAGGAAAATTATTTTTTCCTTCTCCCGACTACTCTAGAGGATAAAGCAGTAAAGATTTCTCCTTTAGTACAATTTTTTATTCTCCTTTTAAAGTTGCGTTAAATACTTTTCCTCCGGGCTTCAGTTTTGTAATTTAAATAACACATATGCAGGGTGTTATAGTTTCTCAGAAAATTCCGAAGCAGCCATACATCCTGTAGCCCCCCATAAAGAAATTGCATTTAACTAAAAAAGGAGAATTATGCTGGCAATGAACTTTCGCGGCCCTTTTAGGGTTCGCGCCGATTATGACAAACCCTATCCCGAAATAGAGCATCCCGAAGATGCCATTGTACGGGTGTTGCGATCCTGTATCTGCGGATCTGATCTTCACCTGTATCACGGCCTGGTACCGGATACCCGGGTGGGAACCACCTTTGGCCATGAATTTATTGGAGAGATCGTAGAGATAGGATCTGGAGTGGAAAAGGTCAAGGTAGGAGACAAAGTGATGGTCCCTTTCAATATAGCCTGCGGGAAATGTGCGTTTTGCAAACAGGAATTATATGGAAACTGCCATGAAGCCAATCCACAGTCTACCGCGGCAGGCGGAATTTTTGGGTATTCCCATACCGCAGGAGGCTATAACGGCGGGCAGGCCGAATATGTAAGGGTACCCTATGCCGATGTAGGCCCAACCATCATTCCAGACTGGATGGATCCAGACGATGCAGTCCTGCTCACAGACGTGGTGCCCACAGGATATCAGGCTGCCGAAATGGGCGGAATCCAGACTGGTGATACGGTAGTGGTATTCGGGGCCGGTCCCATTGGGATCATGGCAGCCAAGTGTGCCTGGTTATTTGGTGCCGGCAGGGTGATCGTCATAGACCAGCTGGAATACAGGCTGGAATTCGCCGAACATTATGCTCAATGTGAAGTCTATAATTTCAAAGAACTCGAAGACCCCGTGGTATTTATAAAACAAATAACCGATTCCCTGGGGGCAGATGTGTGCATTGATGCCGTAGGAGCCGAAGCGGCCGGGAACACTATGAACACTCTCCTGGGCCGAAAACTGCTGCTGCAGGGAGGATCCACCACTGCCCTGCACTGGGCGATCAACTCAGTTAAAAAGGGAGGTATTGTTTCCATAGTTGGAGTTTATGGCCCCACAAATGCCCTGGTACCCATAGGAAATGTGGTGAATAAAGGGATCACGATCAGGGCCAATCAGGCCTCCGTGAAGAAACACCTGCCCAAGCTTATTGATCATATTAAAAATGGGGTGTTAAATCCTAAAGAGATCATCACCCATCGTATCCCGCTGGAGGAAGTGGCAGAAGGATACCACATCTTCTCCTCCAAGCTGGATAACTGCATCAAGCCGGTGCTGATCCCACCCTCGGCCAGGGTATAGTAAATGGCTTTTATTAACTAATTAAAATTCAAATTATGACAGATAAAACCAATCCGGATGATTTTAAAAATATAAGGGGTGGCGATCATAGCCATATCAAGGGATGGGGTATAGATGCCGATCCCCACAACAACCCTACCTACCCCATGAAAAAACGGACAAATGAAGAACATCTTGGCTATACCTGGGAGCGTCCTCCCCAGCAACCGGTTACGGTAGAGGTCCTAAAATCGGTGGAGAGACCCAATATTCCAGCGGTATTTGGCACTTCAATGCCACCAAAAGGATTAAGCGGCATGATACGAAGGCAGGCATTCAAATACAGCGAATCCAGTTACGGCAGATGGCTGCCGCTAGTCCTGGCAGACCGTATAGGAGAGATCGAAGGAGTGATTGATGATCTAAAAAGAGGGTATGTACCCAACTGCTTCGCTGAACACGGGCTGCAGGCCGAGTGGAAATATAACCGGGTAAATTTTGTAGCAAAGACGGCGGCGACGGTATTGGGCGTCGCGGGAGCCCTGATATGGTTCTTTTCCCGGAAAAAAGGAAATGCCCGCAAAGAGCGGTATCAACAGGAAGATATACAGGTGAGTTCGGTCTACCGTGACGACACACGGGTTCACTATTGATGGATTGTTCTTTACTACGATAATGAGGAGGAAGATCTTTCCTCCTTAATAATTAAACATCACGCCCGGGGTGCATGAGGGATCAGACCTCCGGGCGTTCTTACAATTTCTGCCAGCAGTCGCTTATAATTTCTAATACCTCACTTTCTATTTCAGATTATTTCTGGATATTTGAAGCTATGAATGCTTCCCGGCTTATAGAAAACATCTTCAAAAAACTGGTTCCCGCCCCTTTCACCCTGGCGGTTCTGCTAACCATACTTACCCTCGCGATCGCTCTGGTCTTTACCGGAAGCGGGGAAAGTACTTCCGCGGGAAACGTCCTTCGTTACTGGCAAAGTGGCATGTGGGATCCTTCCCTGCTGGTCTTTGCCGTACAAATGATGCTGATTCTGGTCCTGGGCCATGTGCTGGTCCTTAGCGGCCCTGTATCCCATATTACTTCCATTCTCACAGGAGTGGTCAAAGGAAATGCAAGTGCCGTCATCATTGTTTCTGTTTCTACCATGCTGGTAGCTTTTTTCAACTGGGGTCTGGGCCTCATCTTTGGCGCTATCATGGCGCGCAAAGTAGCCGAAGCGGCCAGGGACCGTGGTTTTAAGATCAACTATCCCCTTGTAGGAGCAGCGGGCTACGTGGGGCTTATGGTATGGCATGCAGGCATAAGTGGAAGCGCCCCGCTTAAGGCAGCAGAAAATGGTCACCTGGCCAGCCTCTTTCCGGAAGCGGAGGTCGGCATAAGATCCCGGTTACCGGATTTCATTCCCACCGATACAACGATTTTTTCCACTTCTAACCTGGTTCTTTTTGGAATCCTGCTCCTGCTGGTGCCCCTGGTATTATACCTGCTTACGAGATTCACTTCCACTACGCCCATACATCTCAAACCCGAAAAAGAATTTCAAAGCCAGACCCTTATCACCGGTGCCGAACGCCTGGACCATTCCAAATGGCTGGCCCTTGGTTTTGGTTTGCTGTTGTTGAGCGCCTTTTTTGCCAGCTACACAGAAAACCTGGTGGTGGGGAACCTCACCCCAAACATGCTGAATTTCCTGATGCTTAGCCTGTGCATCCTGATGCATGGCTCCTTTGCCTCCTTTTTACGTGCCCTTCAAAAAGCTATTGGCGGTGCTGCTGCCATTCTTATCCAGTTCCCCCTGTATTTCGGGATTATGGGGGTAATGCGGGAAACCGGGCTGGTAAGTGATATCTCCGGGTTCTTTACCGGCATCGCTACAGAACTAAGCCTGCCGGTATATACATTTTTCAGCGCGGGACTGGTAAACATTTTCGTACCCAGTGGCGGTGGGCAATGGGCCGTACAGGGACCTATCGTACTGGAAAGCGCATTACAGCTCGGGGTGCCGTTAAATAAAGCGATCATGGCCCTGGCCTATGGGGACCAGATCACGAACATGTTGCAGCCTTTTTGGGCGCTCCCCCTGTTGGCGATCACCAGGCTCAAGGCCCGGGAGATCCTTCCCTACACCCTGATCCTGATGCTGCTAGGCACCCTGGTCTATGTAGTGGGATTGTTGCTAATTTGACAGGCTGCGCGAATCCTTATCTAGCGCACCTCTGCTACAGATTGCCTGCTGCCGGAGATTTCTCCTGCACGCACTGATCTTTCATAATTGGTCACCGTAAGAAATTTTTGCTCCCAGGTCTTTCCTTCGCCCGTTTCTCCCAACAGGATCACCAGTGACAAAGGAGTGTTTTTATTGCCCTCATGTTCCACTTTCATCGCGAGGATCACCGCTCCTTCCCCGGTCATTTCCCGACCGGGCCGGTTTTTACCTTTCCGGGATCTAAAAATATTTCCCAGGTCTGAAGGCCTTCCTCTAATAATTTCCCTGAATTCAGATCCAACAGGTGAACCCAAAACAAGGGTATCCCTCAGCTTTAATACGGTACCATCTGCCGTCAAATAGGTATTCAGGGTAGTACCGTTCTTTATACCCCGATAGATTTCCGGGTTGCGGGTATCTTCATAAGAGAATTCTTTTAAATGGGTTTGGCCGAATACACTGCCTGCCAGCAGGAACAGGCATAATAAAAGAAAATTTTTCATTTGGGGGATGATTTTCTATAATAGTTCAATTCACAACTGAAAAACCAGGAAACTAATTCCCGGCTTCTGAAGGTATAGCAATATTATGAAAATAGAGGCTCTTACACTATAAAAAGTTAAGATTTTTCCTACCTTAATATTTAAGTATATTCAACGAACAATATTATTTATCCTTGATTTTATGAGTTTTCTGATTTCATCTTACTTTCAAACAGCATAAATAACCGATGAATGGATATTCAGACCCAAACCAAATCCTGCTGCACGATCTCCATTCTTTATTAATAAAATAATAAAGTCAGCTTTTTCAGCCTGTAGACTTTATAAAAATCTTAAATTCAATACATTATTAAATTCCTTGAGCGATGAAAAAGATACTAATGATCCTTACTTCCCATGAAAATTTGGTGAACACCAATTCGAAAACAGGCGTATGGTTGGGGGAATTTACAGACCCCTACTATGAATTTATCGATAAGGGCTATGATGTAACGCTTGCCAGCCCCAAAGGAGGCAAACCACCGGTAGACCCACGAAGCAAATTAACAGAGAATGTGACTCCATCGAACCGCCGGTTCAGGAAGGATGAAAAGGCGAAAAGAGCTTTTGTAAGGATACCAATAGGCACACACTCT